>JADGBG010000039.1:0-18836 GCA_015231605.1 Alphaproteobacteria bacterium
CCGCGAAGGCGGCCGCACCGTCGGCGCCGGCGTCGTCTCCAAGGTGACCAACTAACGAAAAACCGGGTCCCCCCGCTTTCGGGCGGGGGGGGCTCCCACTGGATAGGTTCGAAACATGGAACACCAGAACATCCGCATCCGGCTGAAGGCCTTCGACCACCGCGTGCTTGACCAGTCCGCGAGCGAGATCGTCAACACCGCCAAGCGCACCGGCGCCGAAGTTCGCGGCCCGATCCCGCTGCCGACCCGGATCGAAAAATTCACTGTTCTGCGCGGCCCGCACGTTGACAAGAAGTCGCGCGATCAGTTCGAAATGCGCACGCACAAGCGTGTGCTGGATATCGTAGACCCCACTCCGCAGACCGTGGACGCGCTGATGAAGCTCGACCTCGCCGCCGGCGTGGACGTTGAGATTAAACTCTAAGACGATAGCCGGATCTCAGGAAAAGGCTAAGGAAAGGGACCAATGCGTACCGGATTAATTGCCCAAAAGGTCGGTATGTCCCGCGTCTTCATGGACAATGGGAACCACGTTCCCGTGACCGTGTTGAAGGTGGACAACTGCCAAGTGGTGGCGCACAAGACCGAGGACAAGGATGGCTACACGGCCCTCCAGCTCGGCGTCGGCGCCGCTAAAGTCAAACGCCAGACGAAGGCCATGCGCGGCCATTTCGCCAAGGCGAAAGTCGAACCGAAGAAGAAGCTCGTCGAGTTCCGCGTTCCCGCGGACGCGATGGTTGACGTCGGCGCCAGCCTGGCCGCCAGCCACTTCGTGGCCGGCCAGTTCGTGGACGTGACCGGCACCTCCATCGGCAAGGGTTTCGCCGGTGGCATGAAGCGCCACAACTTCGGCGGCTTGCGCGCCTCGCACGGCGTGTCCATCTCTCACCGTTCGCACGGTTCGACCGGTCAATGCCAGGACCCCGGCAAGGTGTTCAAGGGCAAGAAGATGGCTGGTCATATGGGCGCCGAACGCGTCACCACGCTGAACCTGGAAGTCGTCTCCACCGACGACGAGCGCGGCCTGATCCTGGTGAAGGGCTCCGTGCCCGGTTCCAAGGGCGGCTGGGTTCTGGTTCGCGACGCGGTGAAGAAGAACGCCCCGGAAGGTCTGCCGTTCCCGGCCGCCATCCTCGGCGCCGCTGTTGCAGCCCCGGCTGAAGAGGCCCCCGCCGAAGGCGATGCGGCCCAGGCTGAGGAGGAATAAGAACCATGAAACTCGACGTTATTAGCCTGGACAACACGAAGGCCGGTTCCGTGGACCTGGATGACGCCATCTTCGGCGTCGACGTCCGCGCCGACCTTCTCGCCCGCGCCGTCAATTGGCAGCTCGCCAAGCGCCGCGCCGGCACCCACGCCGTTAAGGGCCGCTCCGACGTGTCCGGCGGCGGCAAGAAGCCCTTCCGCCAGAAGGGCACCGGCTCCGCCCGTCAGGGCACCTCGCGCGCGCCGCAGATGCGCGGCGGCGGCGTCGTGTTCGGTCCGACCCCGCGGTCGTACGAACACAAGCTGCCCAAGAAGGTGCGCAAGCTGGCCCTGAAGACCGCCCTGTCCTCCAAGCAGGCCGCCGGCAAGCTGGTGGTTCTGGACAAGGCCGAACTGGCCCTGCCGAAGACCAAGGACCTGACCGCGAAGCTCGCGGCCCTGGGTTGGGGCTCCGCCCTGGTCATCGACGGCGCCGAGGTCAACAAGAACTTCGCGCTCGCCGCGGGCAACATCGTCGGTCTCGACGTGCTGCCGAGCCAGGGCGCCAACGTCTACGACATCCTGCGCCACGACACCCTGGTGCTCACGCAGGACGCCGTTGCCAAGCTGCAGGAGCGACTGAAATGAGCGTCAGCAAGGAGCGTATGTACGAAGTCATCCGCCGTCCTCTCATCACCGAGAAGTCGACGCTGATGAGCGAAAACAACCAGGTTGCGTTCGAAGTCGCCATCGACGCGAGCAAGCCTGAAATCCGCGCCGCCGTGGAACAGCTCTTCAAGGTTAAGGTCAAGGGCGTCAACACCCTGCTCTCCAAGGGCAAGGTCAAGCGTTTCCGCGGCCGTCCGGGCAAGCGTGACGACATGAAAAAAGCCGTCGTCACACTGGCCGAGGGCGAATCCATTGATGTGACCACGGGCGTCTGAGGTTAATTGACATGGCATTGAAACAATACAATCCGACGACTCCGGGCCGCCGTAGCCTCGTGTCCGTCGATCGTTCGGACCTTTACAAGGGCAAGCCCGAGAAAGGTCTCACCGAAGGTCTGCGCAAGAATGGCGGCCGCAACAACACCGGCCGCATCACTGCGCGGCGCATCGGTGGCGGTCACAAGCGCCGTTATCGCATCATCGACTTCAAGCGCAACAAGTTCGACATGGTCGGCACCGTGGAGCGCCTGGAGTACGATCCGAACCGCACCGCGTTCATCGCGCTGGTGGCCTATGAAGACGGCGAAAAGCGCTACATCATCGCGCCGCAGCGTCTGTCCGCCGGCGACAAGGTCGTATCGGGCAAGAACGTCGACATCAAGCCGGGCAACGCCCTGCCGATGTCGAGCATCCCGGTCGGCACCATCATCCACAACGTGGAGATGAAGCCGGGCAAAGGCGCGCAGATCGCACGCAGCGCCGGCGCCTACGTCCAGTTGGTCGGCAAGGATCAGGGTTACGCCCAGATCCGTCTGATGTCCGGCGAACTGCGCCTGGTGCGCGCCGAGTGCATGGCCACCGTCGGCGCCGTGTCCAACGCGGACCAGCAGAACATCAACCTTGGCAAGGCCGGCCGCAAGCGCTGGCTGGGCAAGCGTCCCGCCGTTCGCGGCGTGGCCATGAACCCGGTCGATCACCCGCACGGCGGCGGCGAAGGCCGCACGTCTGGCGGCCGTCACCCGGTCACCCCGTGGGGCAAGCCGACCAAGGGCAAGCGCACTCGTAAGAACAAGAAGACGGACGGCATGATCATGCGCCGCCGTCATGGCAAATAAGTAGGAGAGACACCGTGCCGCGTTCCGTTTGGAAAGGTCCGTTCGTCGACGGCTATCTGCTTAAGAAGGCCGACGCCGCCCGCGACTCCGGCCGCAATCAGGTCATCAAGACCTGGTCGCGCCGCTCCACCATTCTGCCGCAATTCGTCGGTCTCACCTTCGGCGTTTACAACGGCAAGAAATTCGTCCCCGTCCTGGTGACCGAAGAAATGATCGGTCACAAGTTCGGTGAATTCTCCCCGACGCGCACCTATCTGGGGCACGCCGCGGACAAGAAAGGCAAGAGGGGCTGATCATGGGTAAGAAAAGCGCCGCTCGTCAATTGGGCGACAACGAAGCCATGGCTTTCGCGAAGATGATTCGCGTCAGCCCCCAGAAGCTGAACCTCGTCGCGGGTTCGATCCGTGGCAAGAACGTCGATCAGGCCCTGGGCCAGCTGACGTTCTCCAAGCGCCGCATCGCCGTGACGGTCAAGGCCCTTCTGGAATCCGCCATCGCCAATGCGGAAAACAACCACCAGCTGGACGTTGACCGCCTGTATGTGGCCGAAGCCACGGTCGGCAAGGCCATGGTGATGAAGCGCTGGATGGCGCGGGCCCGTGGCCGCGTCGGTCGCATTCAGAAGCCGTTTAGCAACCTGCGCCTGGTGGTGCGTGAGCGTGAGGAGACCGCGTAATGGGTCACAAAATCAATCCGATCGGCTTTCGCCTGGGCATCAACCGGACGTGGGATTCGCGCTGGTATGCCGACGGTAACTACGCCGATCTTCTGCACGAAGACATCAAGATCCGCGAATTCCTGGCCGAAAAGCTGAAAGCGGCCAGCGTTTCCAAGATCATCATCGAACGTCCGGCCAAAAAGGCCCGCGTGACCATCTACTCGGCCCGTCCGGGCGTGGTCATCGGCAAGAAGGGCGCGGACATCGAAAAGCTGCGCCGGGAAGTCGCCAAGATGACGAATTCCGACGTCAGCCTGAACATCGTGGAAATCCGCAAGCCGGAAATCGACGCCAAGCTGGTGGCCGACAACATCGCCCAGCAGCTGGAACGCCGCGTTTCGACCCGCCGCGCGCTGAAGCGCGCCGTGCAGTCGGCCATGCGTCTGGGCGCCGAAGGCATCCGCATCAACTGCGCCGGCCGTCTGGGTGGCGCGGAAATCGCCCGCACCGTTTGGTATCGTGAAGGCCGAGTTCCACTTCACACCTTGCGCGCGGACGTGGATTACGCTACTAGCAACGCGCACACGACGTACGGCGTTTGTGGCATCAAGGTGTGGATCTACAAGGGCGAGATTCTGGCTCACGATCCGATGGCCAACGAGAAGCGCGCTCAGGCGTGATTTTCGAAGCCGTGGTTTATGAAAATAACGAAAAGGTAAGGGAAAGCAGACAATGCTGAGCCCCAAGCGTACTAAGTTCCGTAAAGCCCACAAAGGGCGCATCCATGGCAAGGCCAAGGGTGGATACACGTTGAATTTCGGCAGCTTCGGCCTGAAGGCCACGTCGCCGGAACGCGTCACCGCGCGTCAGATCGAATCTGCGCGTCGCGCGATCACCCGTCACATGAAGCGTGCGGGTCGTGTGTGGATCCGCATCTTCCCGGATGTGCCTGTTTCCCAGAAACCTGCCGAAGTTCGTCAGGGCAAGGGCAAGGGCGCGCCGGAATACTGGGCGTGCCGCGTGAAACCCGGCCGCATCATGTTCGAAATCGACGGTGTTTCCCGTGAAGTCGCCAAGCGCGCCTTCGAATTGGCTGACGCCAAACTGCCGGTGAGCACCAAGTTCGTCACCCGCTTCGGCGAAGAGGACTAATTCCATGAAAGCGACCGACATCCGCACCAAAAGCGAAGACGAGCTTAAGGCGCAACTGCTGGATCTGCGCAAGGAATCCTTCAACCTGCGATTCCAGGCCGCCAGCGGGCAGCTCGAAAACACCGCGCGCAAGAATCAGATCCGCAAGGACATCGCGCGTATCAAGACCGTACTCGGCGAGCGCACCAGCGCCGCTGCGTCGTAAGGAGAATAAGACATGCCGAAGCGTGTTCTTCAGGGTGTCGTGGTAAGCGACAAAATGGACAAGACCGTCACGGTCTTGGTCGAGCGCCGCGTTATGCACCCGATCTACAAAAAGTACGTGCGCAAATCCAAGAAGTATGCCGCGCACGACGAAAACAACGTGGTGAAGGTTGGGGACGTGGTTCGCATCCGCGAGTGCCGCCCGCTTTCGAAGCGTAAAACTTGGGAAGTTGTCACCGAGTCTGCTTGATTACTACCGATCAAGCAGAGACCGTGACACGAGAAAAAGGATAAACCCATGATCCAGGTGGAAACCAATCTGGAGGTGGCTGACAATTCGGGCGCGCGCCGGGTGCAATGCATCAAGGTTCTCGGCGGCTCGAAACGTAAGTACGCTTCCGTCGGCGACGTGATCGTCGTTTCCGTCAAGGAAGCGATCCCGCGTGGCCGTGTTAAGAAGGGTGACGTGCACCGCGCCGTCGTGGTGCGCACGGCCAAGGACATCAAGCGTCCGGACGGCCAGACCATCCGCTTCGACAACAACGCGGCAGTTCTCATCAACAAGAACAACGAGCCCATCGGCACCCGTATCTTCGGCCCGGTGACCCGCGAACTTCGTGCGAAGCAGTACATGAAGATCATTTCCCTGGCGCCCGAGGTGTTGTGATGGCGAGCAAGATCAAGAAAGGCGACAAGGTCGTCGTCCTGACCGGCCGTTCCAAGGGCAAGACTGGCGAAGTTCTCCAGGTTCTGCCGCAGGACAACCGCGCCATCGTGCAGGGTGTCAACGTGGTCAAGCGCCACACCCGTCCCTCCCAAATGTCCGCCGGCGGCATCGTCGAGAAGGAAGCGTCCATCGACCTTTCCAACATCGCCCATGTCGACCCGAAGGATGGCAAGCCGACCCGCGTCGGTTTCAAGGAAGTCGACGGCCGCAAGGTGCGCTACGCGAAGCGCTCCGGCGAAGCCTTGGACTGAGAGGTGTGAGCAATGGCACGTTTGAAAGAAATCTATAAGGAAAAGGCAGTTCCGGCTCTCCAGTCCGAGTTCAACTACAAGAACCCGATGGAAGTGCCGAAGCTGACCAAGATCGTCCTCAACATGGGCGTCGGCGAAGCTTCCCAGGACCGCAAGAAGATCGAGGGCCCGGTCACCGACCTGACCTTGATCACCGGACAGAAGCCGGTCACCACCAAGGCCAAGAAGTCGATCGCCGGCTTCAAGCTGCGTGATGGCATGGTTATCGGCGCCAAGGTGACGCTGCGCAAGGACCGGATGTACGAATTCCTCGACCGTCTGGTGAACATCGCTTTGCCGCGCGTTCGCGACTTCCGCGGCGTCAACGGCAAGGGCTTCGACGGCAACGGCAATTTCGCCATGGGCCTCAAGGAACAGATCGTGTTCCCTGAAATCGACTACGACAAGGTTGACGGCGTGCGCGGCATGGACATCGTGATCTGCACCAACGCCAAGACCGACGCCGAAGCGAAGGCCCTGCTTCGCGAACTCAACATGCCGTTCGCCGGCGAGACTGGAGGCAAGAAGTAATGGCAAAGAAGAGCTCCGTCGCACGCAATGTCAAGCGTGAGCGCATGGTCAAGAAATTCGCCGCCAAGCGCGCGCGTCTGAAAGCCATGACGCAGGACGAAAACTTGTCGCTGGAAGAGCGTTTCATGGCGCAGCTGAAGCTCGCAGAGCTTCCGCGCAACTCCGCGCCGAACCGCCTCCGTCTGCGCTGTGGCCTCACCGGCCGTCCGCGCGGTAACTATCGCAAATTCAAGCTCTCGCGCATCGCACTGCGTGATCTGGCCTCTCGGGGAGAAATTCCCGGCGTCGTCAAGTCGAGCTGGTAAGGAGACAGACGTATGTCCATGTCAGATCCTCTGGGTGATATGCTGACCCGTATCCGCAACGGTCAGATGGCGAAGAAGTCCGCTGTCCTTGCGCCCGCCTCGAAACTGCGCGCCAACGTGCTTGAAGTGCTCAAGCGTGAAGGCTACATCCGCGGCTTCGAAGAAATCGAATCGCGTCCCGGCATCCGTGAGATCCGGATCGAACTCAAGTACCATGAAGGCGCCCCTGCCATCCAGCAGATCGCCCGCGTGTCCAAGCCGGGCCGCCGTGTGTACTCGAAGATCAAAGATCTCACCAAGGTGTACAACGGTCTTGGCATTTCGATCATTTCCACCCCCCGCGGCGTCATGTCCGACGCCGAGGCCCGTGAGGCCAACGTGGGCGGTGAAGTGCTCTGCCAGGTCTTCTGATAGGGGGGATAGAGAAAAAACATGTCTCGTATCGGTAAACACCCCGTTCAGATCCCCTCCGGCGTCACCGTTGATGTCAAGGGTCAGACCGTGTCCGCCAAGGGCAAGCTGGGCGAACTGTCCGCGTCCTTCACCGACGATGTCGTCATTTCGATGAACGACAACGCGGTGTCGGTCGCTCCCCGCGAAGGCGCGCCGCGCGGCGTTGCCATGTGGGGCATGACCCGCTCGGTCATCAACAACCTCGTGGTCGGCGTGTCCGAAGGCTTTTCCAAGAAGCTGCTCATCAGCGGCGTCGGTTACCGCGCCCAGATGAAGGGCAAGGACCTGGTTCTGCAGCTCGGCTTCAGCCACGAAGTGGTCTACCCGGTGCCCGAGGGCATCACCATCAACTGCCCGGATCAGACGACGATTGACATTTCCGGCGCCGACAAACAGAAAGTCGGCCAAATCGCCGCCGAGATTCGCGGTTATCGTCCGCCCGAACCCTACAAGGGCAAGGGTGTCCGTTACGCGGATGAATTCATCCTGCGTAAGGAAGGCAAGAAGAAGTAAGGGTTGACCCATGGCTAACGCGAAAAAACTCATGGCGCGGCGCAAGCAACGCAACCGCGCTCAAATCGCCAAGAAAGCCGCGGGCCGCCCGCGTCTTTCGGTGCACCGCACGGGCAAGAACATCTACGCCCAGGTTATCGACGACGTCCAGGGCCACACCGTGGCCGCGGCGTCCACGCTTGACAAGGACCTCAAGTCCAAAATCAAGACCGGCGCGGACGTGACCGCCGCCGCCGAAGTCGGCAAGCTCGTCGCTGAGCGCGCCGTCAAGGCCGGCATCAAGGACGTGGTCTTCGACCGCGGTGGTTACAGGTATCATGGCCGGGTGAAAGCCTTGGCCGACGCGGCCCGCGAAGCCGGACTGGCGTTCTAAGGAGAGTATGATGAACCAACCTGCTCAAAAACGTGATCGTCAGCGTGGTGAGCGCCGCGAGCGTGAAGACGATGGTCTGATCGACCGTCTCGTCGGCATCAACCGCGTCAGCAAGGTGGTCAAGGGTGGCCGCAACTTCTCGTTCGCGGCGCTGGTCGTGGTCGGCGACGGCAAAGGCCGCGTCGGTTTCGGCACCGGCAAGGCCCGTGAAGTTCCGGAAGCCATCCGCAAGGCCACCGACACCGCCAAGAAGAAGATGATCCGCGTGCCGTTGCGCGAAGGCCGCACCCTGCACCACGACGTGCAAGGTCACTACGGCGCCGGCCGCGTGGTTCTGCGCAGCGCTCCCGCCGGTACCGGCGTGATCGCGGGCGGTCCGATGCGCGCCATCTTCGAATCGCTGGGCGTTCAGGACGTCGTGTGCAAATCCACCGGCACCCAGAACCCCCACAACATGATCAAGGCGACCTTCGACGCGCTGAAGACCTGCGTCTCTCCGCGTGACGTGGCTTCGCGCCGCGGTCTCAAGGTCAGCGACATCATCGCGCGTCGCGGTGACGTCGAAGGCAAGGAGTGATCCTCATGGCTGGCAAGAAAACCGTCAAGGTGACCCAGGTCGGCAGCCCCATCGGGCGTCCGAAGGATCAGCGCGAAACCCTCAAGGGTCTCGGCCTCAACAAGATGAATCGCACCCGTGAACTGGAAGACACCCCTGCCGTGCGCGGCATGATCAACAAGGTGGCTCACCTGGTTCGGGTCGACGAAGCCGGCTGAAGCCGCCGGAAAGATCAAGGATAGAGATAATGGACCTCAATCAGATCAGCGACAATACGGGCGCCAACAAGAACCGTAAACGCGTGGGCCGTGGCATCGGCTCCGGCACCGGCAAGACCGGCGGCCGCGGCGTCAAGGGCCAGAAGTCCCGTTCGGGCGTGTCCCTGGTGGGCTTCGAAGGCGGTCAGATGCCGCTGTATCGGCGTCTGCCGAAGCGCGGCTTCAACAACATCTTCGCCAAGACCTACGCCGTGTTCAACGTGGGCGACCTGCAAAAGGCCGTCGACAGCGGTAAGCTCGACGCCAAGGGCGTGGTGAACGAAGCCAGCCTGCGCGCGGCGGGCATCCTCAAGGGGCGTTACGACGGCATCCGGATCCTGGCGCGCGGCGAAATCACCGCGAAGCTGTCCATCGAAGCCGCGGGGGCCTCCAAGGCCGCCGTCGCCGCGGTGGAAAAGGCCGGCGGTTCCGTCACCGTGACCGCTCCCGCCAAGTCTTCCGACGAATAAGGCGGGTAGGGGCTTCGATCAATGGCGTCCGCCGCGAACATGGCCAACATGAATTTAGGCGCTTTCAAGAAAAGCGCCGAACTTCAACAGCGCATCTGGTTCACCCTGGGCGCGCTGATCGTCTACCGGCTGGGAACGTATATCCCCCTGCCGGGGATCGATCCCGTTGTGCTTGAGGACATCTTCAAGCAGAACGCGGGCGGATTGCTCGGCATGTTCGACATGTTTACCGGTGGTGCGTTGTCGCGCATGACCATCTTCGCGCTCAACATCATGCCCTACATCACCGCTTCCATCATCATGCAACTGATGACGTCGATCTCGCCGTCGTTGGAAGCGATGAAAAAGGAAGGGGAGTCCGGACGCAAGCGCATCAACCAATACACCCGTTACCTGACGGTGTTGATCACGGTGTTCCAGTCCTACGGCATCGCCGTGGGCCTCGAGTCCCTGCCGGGCGGATCCGCCGTGATCGATCCGGGTTGGTTCTTCCGCTTCACCACCGTGGTTTCGCTGACCGGCGGCACCATGTTCCTGATGTGGCTGGGCGAACAGATCACCCAGCGCGGCGTCGGCAACGGTATCTCGCTGATCATCTTCTCGGGTATCGTCGCAAATCTGCCGTCGGCCATCGCCGGCACCCTTGAATTGGGACGCACCGGCGCGCTTTCGACCATCTTCATCATCGGATTGATGATTATGGCGGTCGGCGTGGTTTTCCTCATCGTGTTCGTGGAGCGGGCCCAGCGCCGCATCGTGGTCCAGTACCCGAAGCGCCAGCAAGGCAACCGCATGATGGGCGGCGAAAGCTCGCACCTGCCGTTGAAGTTGAACACATCCGGCGTCATTCCGCCGATCTTCGCCGGCTCCCTGCTGGCTCTGCCTGTGACGTTCCTCAGCTTCAGCGCGGCCGGCAACGGCCCGGAATGGCTGATGACCCTGTCGGCGTGGATGGGCCGCGGTCAGCCGGTGTACCTGCTGGTTTACGTCGGGCTGATCGTGTTCTTCGCGTTCTTCTATACCGCCGTGGTCTTCAATCCGCATGACACGGCCGAGAATCTCAAAAAATATGGCGGCTTCGTGCCGGGCATTCGTCCCGGTAAAAACACCGCCGACTACTTGGACAAGGTTCTGACGCGTCTGACCGTTGTGGGTGCCGCGTATCTGGCGGCGGTCTGTCTGCTGCCGGAAATCCTGATGTCCAAGTATGCCGTTCCGTTTTATTTCGGCGGCACGTCGCTGCTGATCGTCGTGACCGTAACAATGGATACGGTCGCTCAGGTGCAATCCCATATGCTGGCACACCAGTATGAGGGCTTGATCAAAAAAGCAAAATTAAGGGGTAGGAGCTAAACCATGGCTATGAACATGATCCTGTTGGGCCCGCCGGGTGCGGGTAAGGGCACCCAGTCCAAGCGTCTGGAAGATACGTACTCCATCACGCAGCTGTCCACGGGCGACATGCTCCGCGCGGAAGTGAAGTCCGGTTCCGAACTCGGCAAGCAAGCCAAGGCGATCATGGAAGCCGGCGGTCTGGTGTCCGACGACATCATCATCGGCATGATCTCCAATCGCGTCGACCAGGACGACTGCAAGCAGGGCTTCATTCTCGACGGTTTTCCGCGTACGGTGCCGCAGGCCGAAGCGCTGGACTCCATGCTGTCGGACAAATCCCTGAAGCTGGATCACGTGATCGAGCTGACGGTCGACGACGAAGCCATGGTCGAGCGCATTTGCGGTCGCTACACCTGCTCCAAGTGCGGACAGGGCTACCACGACAAGTTCCAGAAGCCGGCGAAGGATGGGGTGTGCGACAAGTGCGGCTCCACTGAATTCATCCGCCGCGCCGACGACAACGAAGAAACCGTTCGTAACCGGCTTTCCGCCTACCACGAACAGACCGCGCCGATCGCCAACTACTATGGCGACAAGGGCATTTTGAAGAAGGTTGATGGGATGGCCGACATTGATGTGGTCACCTCGTCTCTTAAGGATATCATCGGTTAAGCATAGGTTCGTGTTGACACGGAGGCGCGATTTCATATAATCGCGCCTCTTCATCACTTGTTTCAACGCGAAGCCTTTGTCACCAAAGGCTAAGGAGTACGGCTTTGGCTCGAATCGCTGGCGTAAACATTCCGACCTCTAAGCGGGTCGTGATCGCGCTCACATACATCCACGGCATTGGCAACGCCAAGGCCCAGGAAATCTGCACGAAAGTCGGCATCCCGGCCGAACGCCGTGTCAACCAACTGACGGACGACGAAGTCATTCAGATCCGTGAAACCATCGACAACGACTACCAGGTTGAAGGCGACCTGCGTCGCGAAGTGGCGATGAACATCAAGCGTCTGATGGACCTTGGCTGCTATCGCGGCCTGCGTCATCGTCGTGGTCTGCCGGTTCGCGGTCAGCGCACCAGCACCAACGCGCGCACCCGCAAGGGTCCGGCGAAACCGATCGCCGGCAAGAAGAAATAAGAGGCTAAAACATGGCTAAGGCTACTTCGAATCGTCCGCGTCGCCGCGAACGCAAAAACATTGCTTCCGGTGTCGCGCACGTGAACGCCACCTTCAACAACACCATGATCACCATCTCCGACGCCCAGGGCAATGCGATTTCCTGGTCTTCCGCTGGTGCTCAGGGGTTCAAGGGTTCGCGCAAGTCGACCCCGTACGCCGCTCAGATGGCTGCCGAAGACGCCGGCCGCAAGGCGATGGATCATGGCATGCAGACCCTCGAGGTCGAGGTCAAGGGTCCGGGTTCCGGGCGTGAATCGGCGCTCCGCGCTCTGCAGACCGTGGGCTTCACCATCACGTCCATCCGCGATGTGACGCCGATTCCGCACAACGGCTGCCGTCCGCGCAAACGCCGTCGCGTTTGATCCGGGCGGTCCGTTCGCGGACCGGTCATTCCTTCCCAATCATGTTCGGGTTGGAACCAAAATTGGGCTAGGGCTCCTCGGAGCCCTTGATTGCATAACGTGTCAGACACGAGGGCACAGCCGTGATTCATAAAAATTGGCAGGAACTGATCAAACCGACCAAGCTTGACGTCATTGCGGGACATGATCCGTCCCGCACCGCTGTCGTTGTCGCCGAACCGCTGGAGCGCGGCTTTGGCTTGACCCTTGGGAATGCCTTGCGCCGCATCCTGCTGTCGTCGCTTCGCGGCGGCGCCGTGACCGCGATCCACGTGGATGGCGTTCTGCACGAATTCTCGTCCATTCCGGGCGTGCGCGAGGACGTCACCGACATCATCCTCAACATCAAGTCCATGGGCCTGCGCGTGCACGCCGAGGGCAAGAAGAAGATGACCCTGTCGGTCGAAAAGCCGGGCGAAATCACCGCCGGCATGATTCAGACCGGCCCCGACATCGAAGTGATGGACCCGGATCTCGTCCTGTTCCACCTCGACGAAGGCAAGAAGGTGCACATCGAATTCACGGTCGACACCGGAAAGGGCTACGTCGCCGCCGCCGATAACCGTCCGGAGGACCCGCCCATCGGTCTGATTCCCATCGATTCCGTGTTCTCGCCGGTGCGCAAGGTCAGCTACAAGGTGGAAAACACCCGCGTCGGCCAGCAGACCGACCTGGACAAGTTGACCCTGGAAGTCCACACCAACGGCTCCATCACCCCGGAAGATTCCGTGGCGCTCGCCGCGCGCATTCTCCAGGATCAGCTGCGCCTGTTCATCAACTTCGAAGAACCCCAGGCCGCCGCCGCCGAGGAAGAGATCCGCGACGAGCTGTCGTTCAACAAGAACCTGCTGCGCAAGGTGGACGAACTGGAACTGTCCGTCCGTTCCGCCAACTGCCTCAAGAACGACAACATCATCTACATCGGCGATCTGGTTCTGAAGTCCGAGTCCGACATGCTGCGGACCCCGAACTTCGGCCGTAAGTCTTTGAACGAAATCAAGGAAGTGTTGTCGCAGATGGGCCTGCACCTTGGCATGGAAATCGCCAATTGGCCGCCCGAAAACATCGAGGAACTGGCCAAGCGGCTGGAAGAGCCCTACTAAGGCGCCACCCTTCGGGCGTTTCGCCCACTGGGCCATACCGGCCCATCCCGGCGTACCCGTATCCCCTGCCGAATTGGCTGGCGGGACGGGGCGGCGGGGATCACAATCGGCCCCGCGCGCGGGACCAGGATAGGAAAGAGAGACCGTCATGCGTCACCGCAGTGGCCTTCGCAAACTGAATCGCACCGCCAGCCATCGCAAAGCGATGTTTTCCAACATGGCGGCTTCCCTGATCACCCACGAGCAGATCAAGACCACGCTGCCCAAGGCGAAGGAAATGCGTTCCATCGCCGACAAGATGATCACGCTGGGCAAGCGCGGCGATCTGCACGCCCGCCGCCAGGCCTTTGCCTATCTTCGTGACGAGGCCGCCGTGGCCAAACTGTTCTCGGTCCTGGCCGATCGCTACAAGGAACGTCCGGGCGGCTACACCCGCGTGCTCAAGGCCGGTTTCCGCTATGGCGACGCCGCGCCGATGGCGTTCCTCGAACTGGTGGACCGCGACGTGGAAGCCAAGGGCGCGGCCGACAAGGCACGCGTCGAAGCCGAGGCCGAAACCGCCGCCGAGGACTAACCTCGTCCGCTTTTCGCATTCCAGGGGCAGCCTTCGGGCTGCCTCTTTGCGTTTGGAGTGCTACACTGCGGCCGCGAAACGGATCTGGGACGACGAAAGATGAACACACGGACATTTCGATTGGGCATCGCCGTGGTCGCCGCCGTCTTGGGCGCGGTCATGCTGGCCGACCGGCCCGCTGGTGCCCAGGACCGGGTGGCGCCGCAAAACGCAGCCGAGGTACAGCTCAGCTACGCGCCGCTGGTGAAAAAGACCGCTCCGGCGGTGGTCAACATCTACACCGCCAAGACCGTGCGCACCCGCCGGGTCGCGCCGTTGTTCGACGATCCCTTCTTCAGCCGCTTTTTCGGCGACAGCGTGCAACGCTCCGTTCCGGGGCCGGAGAAGAAGGTGCAAAATTCGTTGGGCTCCGGCGTCATCGTCAACGCCAAGGGCCTGGTGGTCACCAACAATCACGTCATCGAAGGGGCCGAGGAAATCAAGGTGGTCCTCAACGATCGCCGGGAATTCGAGGCCAAGCTGATCGGCACCGATGAGCGCACCGACATCGCCGTTCTGGCCGTGGACGCCCGGGGCGAGAACCTGCCGTTCCTCGACCTCAGCGACAGCGATTCGCTGGAGGTCGGCGATCTGGTGCTGGCCATCGGCAATCCCTTCGGCGTCGGCCAGACGGTCACCAGCGGCATCGTTTCGGCATTGTCGCGCAATGCCGGCATTTCCGACATCGGTTCGTTCATTCAGACCGACGCCGCCATCAACCCCGGAAATTCCGGCGGCGCCTTGGTGGACGTCACCGGCAAGCTGGTCGGCATCAACACCGCGATTTTTTCCAAGACCGGGGCGTCCCATGGGATCGGTTTCGCCATTCCATCGAATTTGGTGAACCGCGTGGCGACCAGTCTGGTCACCAGCGGCGACGTGGTCCGCGCCTGGCTGGGGGCCAAGGGACAGGGCGTCACCGCGGACATCGCCGAAAGCATCGGTATGTCCCGTCCCTATGGCGTGATGATCACCGACGTGCACAAGGGCGGCCCTGCGGACAAGGCCGGGCTGCGCGTCGGCGACGTTTTGTTGAGCGTCAACGACAAGACCGTCAACGACGGCCAGGACCTGCGTTACCGTATCGCGACCTTGCCGGTGGGCGGCGACACCAAACTGGGAATCCTGCGCAAGGGACAGCCGCGCGTCCTCGACATCAGGCTGATGGGCCCGCCCGAGGATCCCCCCGCCGAAAAGACCCTGATCAAGGGCCGCAATCCGCTCGCCGGTGCGGTGATCGCGAATCTGTCCCCCAAGCTGGCCGACGAACTGGGGTTGGAACACGAGGCCTCCGGGGTCATCCTTCTTGAACTTCAGCGCCAGTCCATCGCGGACCGGTACGGTTTCGAGGCCGGCGACATCCTCTTGGAAATCAACGGCGCCCCGGCGAACCGCGTGCGCGATGTGTTGTCCGCCCTGTCCGACGTATCCAACGCCTGGGTGATCCGGATCGATCGCGACGGTCAGGAATCGAAACTGGTGATCCGCTGATGTCGGGCATGGGGCCGGGGTTGTTTGAAAGCCAGGCACCCCGGCCGCTCGCCGACCGCTTGCGGCCACGGGGCCTGGACGCCGTGGTGGGGCAGGGGCATCTGTTGGACGCCGCCGGCCCGCTCGGGCGCATGGTCGCGGGTGGGCGGCTGTCGAGCCTGATCCTGTGGGGGCCGCCGGGCACCGGCAAGACCACCATCGCCCGGCTTCTCGCCCAGCACACCAAGCTGTACTTCGAGCCCCTGTCGGCGGTGTTTTCCGGCGTCGCCGACCTCAAGAAGGTTTTCGCGGCCGCCCGCGACCGCCGCATGGCGGGACAGGGCACGCTGCTGTTCATCGACGAGATCCACCGCTTCAACCGCGCCCAGCAGGACGGTTTCCTGCCTTATGTCGAGGACGGCACCGTGGTGCTGGTCGGCGCCACCACGGAAAACCCGTCGTTCGAACTCAACGCCGCGTTGCTGTCGCGCTGTCAGGTGCTGGTGCTGAACCGGCTGGACGACCACGCGCTGGAAGAACTCCTGTCCCGCGCCGAGGACGAGACGGGCAAGACCCTGCCGTTGGACCTGGACGCGCGCGCGGCGCTGCGCGCCATGGCGGACGGAGACGGGCGCTATCTGTTGAACTTGGCGGAGGAATTGCTGGCGCAGAATCTCGGTGACGATGTTTTGTCCACCGAGGATCTCGCCCGCGTGGTGCAAAAACGCATGCCGTTGTACGACAAGGCGCAGGAAGGGCACTACAACCTGATTTCGGCGCTGCACAAGTCGTTGCGCGGATCGGATACCGACGCAGCGCTGTACTGGTTCTCGCGCATGCTGGACGGGGGCGAGGATCCGCACTTCATCGCGCGCCGTCTCACCCGCTTCGCGGTCGAGGACGTCGGCTTGGCCGACCCAAACGCGCTGACCCAAGCCATCGCGGCGTGGCAGGCCTACGAACGCCTCGGCAGTCCCGAAGGGGAACTGGCCCTGGTGCAGTTGGTGATCTATCTGGGCGCCGCGCCCAAATCCAACGCGGCCTACATGGCGGAAAAGGCGGCCAGGCGCGCGGCGCGGGACACCGGCTCTTTGATGCCGCCCATGCACATCCTCAACGCGCCCACGCGCATGATGAAGGACCTGGGCTACGGCAAGGGCTATGAATACGACCACGACGCCGTGGACGGATTTTCCGGGCAGAATTACTTTCCGGACGGTCTCGCGCGGCGGCGGTTCTACGCTCCCAAGGAAATCGGGTTCGAGCGCGAAATCGCCAAGCGGTTGGCGTATTGGGATAAGCTGCGCCTCGAAAAACACGTCCGGCGCGGCGGAAAGGACGAGGGGGAGGACGGCTGATGTCGGCCCAGATGATGATGTTCGTGGCGTTGGGCGGCGCGATCGGGGCGGTGGCGCGTTTTCTGGCCATGAGCGCCGTGGGGCACATGGCCCACGTCTGGGGGTGGGCCGCGTTTCCATGGGGGACGCTGAGCGTCAACGTGTCGGGCGCGTTCATTTTGGGCGCGGTCCTCGAACTGTCGGCGCTGGCGTGGTCGCCGTCGCCGGAAATCCGCGCCATGGTGGTGGTGGGCGGATTAGGGGCCTTCACCACCTTTTCGACCTTCTCCATGGATCTCTATCATCTGATGGAACGCGGTGCCCTGATGGGCGCCGGACTGTATGCGGTCGCGTCGGTTCTGGTGTGCCTGGCCGCTTTCGCCGCGGGCATGCACGCGTTTCGCATGATTTTAACTTAAAACATCAAGCCCTTACCCGTCCGAATTGCGTAATGTGTGGTTATTCAGTATGATTCTCATGGTGTTGGTGCTGTGAGGAGCATGTGTCATGCGAGGCACGGAATGGACCAACGACATGAGCGTCGGTATCGGAGAAATCGACCGCGATCATCGCAAGTTGGTGTCTTACCTGAACGAACTGGGTCTCGCCTGCATGGGCGGGCAGGGGACGGAAATCCTCGAAGACATTCTGCAAAGCCTGGTCGAATACACCCGCGTCCACTTCGCCAACGAAGAGGACATCATGCGCAAGGTGGGCTATCCGGATTTCGACGAACACCGCGAACGCCATGCCCGGTTGGTGTCCGAACTGGACGACCTGATGGACCGGTTCCACTACGGCGTGGACGACGAGGGGATCGCCCACGACGCCGCGCAATTCTTGGAAGCCTGGCTGGTGCGGCACATCCTGGTCGAGGACCGCAAGATCGGACGCTTCGTCGGCGCAATTGACTGAACCCCCGCGTGGCCCTATGGTCACGCCCCTTCATCCCCTGCAATGGACGGACGGATATGAGCGGCGTGCAAACGGTCGCGGTGAGGCCCGAGGACGACGGCCTGCGCCTCGACAAGTGGTTCGGAAAACACTATCCCGGTCTGACGTTCGGGCGGCTCAACAAGCTGCTGAGAACCGGACAGGTGCGCGTCGACGGCGTCAAGGCCAAGGACGCGAAGCTCAGCCTGCACGCCGGCCAAAGCGTCCGCGTGCCGCCGCTGGACAAGGAAAAGTCTCCCGCCGCCCCCGTCCCGGCCAGAAGCGAACCGAGCGCCAAGGACGCCGAGATCCTCCGCGCCCGCGTCCTGCACAAGGACGGCCACGTCATCGTTTTGGACAAGCCCGCAGGCCTCGCGGTCCAAGGCGGCAGCGGCACCACCCGGCACGTCGACGGCATGCTGGGGGCGTTGGCGTTCGGGATGGCGGAAAAGCCCCGGCTGGTGCATCGCATCGACAAGGATACGTCCGGGATTTTGGTTCTGGCGCGCACCCAACAGGCGGCGCAGGCCCTGACGGCGGCGTTTCGCACCAAGGACGTGCGCAAGGTCTATTGGGCCGTGGTGGCGGGCGTTCCGGACCGGATGGAGGGGCGCATCGACCTGCCCATCGCCAAGCGCCCCGGCAAGGGCGGCGAGCGCATGATGGTGGATGAAATCGACGGCAAGCGCGCCGTCACCGAATTCCGCGTCGTCGACCGCGCCGGGCAGCGCGCCGCCTGGGTGGAGATGGAGCCCGTCACCGGGCGCACCCACCAGCTGCGCGTGCACATGGAGGCCATCGGCACGCCGATCTTGGGCGACGGAAAATACGGCGGAGCCAAGGCGTTCCTGCAGGGCGCCGAGGTGGCGAAGCAACTGCACCTGCACGCCCGCGCCATCCGCTTCCCCCATCCCGCAGGTGGCGAGTTGGAGATCATCGCGCCGTTGCCGGACCACATGACGCAGACGTTCGCCTATCTGGGATTCGACGAATTCGGCGC
>JADGBG010000039.1:18936-25241 GCA_015231605.1 Alphaproteobacteria bacterium
GGCGGTTGACCGCCTGCGCCCGGTTGATCTTTTCCTTCATCGCGTTCAAAGTGGTTGCGCTGGTATGAGGGGGCCTGACGGCGCATGCGCATTCTGTTGATCGAGGACAACCTGCAGCTTTCCACCTACGTGCGCCGGTCGCTCGAGGGGGCGGATTTCGCCGTGGACGGCGTCGGCGCATTGGGCGAGGCGCGTGATGCCCTCGACGCCGTGCCTTACGACGCCGTGGTGCTGGAACTGACGCTGCCGGACGGCGACGGGCTGGATCTTCTGCACGATTTGAGGGACGCCGGCAACCATGTTCCCGTGATCATCGCCAGCGGGCGGGAGCGGGTGGACGAACGGATTCACGGCCTCAACGCCGGGGCCGACGACTATCTGCCCAAACCCTACGCGGTGGAGGAACTGACCGCGCGGCTGCGTGCCGTGTTGCGCCGTCCGGGCGACTCTCTGGGCGTCATGCTCAAGGCCGGCAACCTGACCTTCGACACGGCCCAGCGCGAAGTGTGGGTCGGCGTCACGGCGGTCAAGGTTTCGCACAAGGAAATGAGCCTTCTGGAGCAACTGATGCGCCGCGCCGGCCACGTCGTGCCCAAGGACGTCCTGGAACACAAGATCTACAGCTTCGAGGACGAGGTCACGCCGAATTCCCTGGAAGCCCATGTTTCCCGGCTGCGCAAGCGTCTCAAGGCCGCCAACGCGTCCCCCACCATCGTCACCCAGCGCGGCGTCGGCTATAAATTGGCCGAAAGCTGACAATTTTCTGACAGGGTGTTCCGCGAACACGCCGGTCGGCGGATTCGTTCGCAACGCAATGGCCGACGGGAAACGCGCGTCCGTCAGGGTATTGTCAGGTTGATGAGGCATTCTGTAACCATCGAAACGGCCTGCGGGTCGGATCGGTGCGGAATATCAGGATTTCCACGGTCCTTCTCATCGTCTGGCGCCCCAAAGGGGCCGTGGAAACCGCCACCGAGAATCTAGCGTGGGCCGCCAGAGGCTCGGTGGCACCTCTTGAAAGCCGGAGATGGAGTGTTCCATCTCCGGCTTTCCCATTTCCGGCTTGCTTATGCGGAAAATCGCGCCAAATTTACCGCATAGCTTCACGCGCCATGGTATGATTCTTCAATGACGACGACGAACGACATCCCGCTCCGCCTTGCGGTATTCGATTGCGACGGGACGCTGGTGGATTCGCAGCATTCCATCATTCACGCCATGCACGCCGCCAGCGATCGGCATGGCTTCGACCGGCCGGGCGCGGACGCCGTGCGCCGTGTGGTGGGCTTGCCCCTTGAGATCGCCATGCAGCATCTATTCGGGGTGGACGCAAGGGTGGGCGAGGACATGTGCCTCAGCTACAAATCCGCCTTCTTCGCCCTGCGCGAAGGCGGGGCCGTATCCGAGCCCCTGTATCCTGGCGTATCGGAGGTGCTGGACCGCCTGGATCGCGCGGGTTGGCTGATGGGAATCGCCACCGGCAAGTCCATGCGCGGTCTGGTGAGCACGCTCAACACCCACGGCTTGTCGGACCGCTTCGTGACTCTCCAAACGTCCGACGTCGCGCACGGCAAGCCCCATCCGGACATGATGTTCAAGGCGATGAGCGCCACGGGGGCGGAGCCCGGCGACACGGTCATGATCGGCGACACCACCTATGACATGGAAATGGCGCGGAACGCGGGCGTGCGGGCCATCGGCGTCGCATGGGGCTATCACGAGGACGCGGAGCTGAGGACCGCGGGGGCGGACGTCGTGGTCCATGACACGCACGGTCTGACGGCGGCGCTGTTGGGCGCGGTATGACGGGATGGCGTAAACTCGTCCCGATCGTTTTCGTGCTGCTGATGGCGGCAGGCGGGGTTGCGGCGGTTTTCGCGCTCAAGACCCTGGATCTCAACACCTTCAAATCCGACGTCGTCCGCCTGGCCCGGGGCGCCATCGGGCGCGAAATCGAAATCGCGGGCGACATCCATTTGGACCTGTCCCTCACCCCATACCTCAGTCTGGAAAACGTGACCCTGGCCAACGCGGCATGGGGCAGCAAGCCGGTGATGCTGCGCCTGGATCGGGTGGAGGCCCGCGTTGCGCTGGTGCCGCTGTTGTCGAGGCGGGTCGAGGTGTCCAGCATCACCGCCCACGGCTTGCGCCTGTTGTTGGAAACGAGCGCCGACGGCAAGGACAACTGGGTCCTGGAAACGCCCGGACGGGTGTCGGAGATGTCGGGTTCCGTCGATTTGGTCCCGGACGTGCGGGACGTGCAATTGCGCGACGTGAACTTGACCTATATCGACGGCGCGAGCGGACAGGTCGTGGACGTTGCGTTCGACCGCGTCGATTTGCGCACCGACGGCGTGGACAGCCCGTTGACGGGTGAACTGGCGGGTGGGATCGGCGGCGAGCCCTTCACCGCCCGCGTGCAAACGGGGTCGGCGGCACAGTTTCTCGGCCTCGACCCGAGCGCCGTTCCATTGCGCGTCGATCTGGACTCCCTGGATATGAAAGCCGGGTTCGTCGGCAAGGTGAGCAACCCTGCCGACGGGTTTGGCGCGTCCGGCGATCTGCGCGTCCAGGCCCCCGACGCCCAGGTCCTGGCGCGGATGATGGGGATCGATCTGCCGCCCGTGGGCGCATTGGATCTTTCCGCCGCAATCGCCGGGGACGCGCGCGCCATCAGCCTTGACGGGATCGATCTGACGGCGGGAAACAGCGACGCGGCGGGGGGCATCCTGCTCGAATTGTCCGGTTCCCGGCCCACGGTGTCTGGCTGGTTGGTGTCGACCAAACTGGATGCCAACGCCTTTCTGCCGCCTCCGGGAGAGGGCGGCGGTGAGCGGCTGTTCGACCGCGAGCCCCTGACCCTGGACATCCTGCGCGAAGTGGACGCCGACGTGCATTGGTCCATCGGGCGCCTCGACGTTCGCGACGTGATCGTCGCCGACGTTTCCGCACATGTCGCGCTTGCGGACGGCGGGCTGGAACTGGACCCGATCGGCGCCACGGTGCTGGGCGCGCCGGTGGGCGGCCGCCTCGCCCTGGACGAAGGCGGGATCGACGCCTCGTTGCGGATGGCGGCCATGGAGGCGGACCGCATCGCCACCCTGGCCGGTCACGGGGGAAAGGTGGACGTGGCGTTGGACGGCGCGGTAAACGTTTCCGCGCGGGGGCGCAGTCTGCACGACTGGGCCGTCTCCCTAGACGGGTATCTGTCGCTATCGGGGCGGAACGGCCGCGTTCTTGACCCCGAAATCCGCGGCATGGTGGGAGAAACCCTTCAGTGCGTGCGTGCCGAATGGCCGGTGGAAAACGGGATCGCCACGGCCGACGGCGTGATCCTCAACACCGACGGGGTCGAGATCGTGGTGCGCGGCACGGTGGACTTGGGGGGGGAAACGGTCAGCCTTCTCGTCGATACCCAGGCCAAGAAAACCAGCCTGGCCAGTTTCGCCGTGCCCGTGAACGTCACCGGCCCGTTGTTGAAGCCGGAAATCGAGGTTAAAACCGGCGAGGCCGTGTTGGGCACGGTCGGTAACATCGTCAAGGCCCCGGCGATCGTGTTGTTGGGGGCGCTGAAGGGTACGGTCGAGGCTCTTGGCGGGGACGCGGCCATCCCCGACCCCTGCGCCGCCACCTATGCCCGCATCCAGGCCGCCAAGACCCAGAAGAAGGAAACGGAACCCGCACGATGAAGCGTTTCTACTCCACCGCCCAGATCGCCGAAACAGACGGCGGCTTCGCCGTAAAACTGGATGGACGTCCCGTGAAGACCCCGGCGGGCAAGCCCTTGACCCTGCCGACGGCGGCGCTGGCCCAGGGGGTGGCGGACGAATGGAATGCGCAAGGGGAAACGGTGGGCGACGAGATCGATCCCGCCACCATGCCCCTGATGCGCCTTTGCGGCACCGCCATCGACCGCATCGCGGATCTGCGCGGCGGCCTGTTGGAAGGCCTGCAACGCTACGTGGACACCGATCTGCTGTGCTACCGCGCGGGCCATCCCCAGGATCTGGTGGAGAAGCAGGACCGTGTCTGGCAGCCCCTGTTGGACTGGGCGGCGGAGGCGTTGGGCCTGCGCATGCGCGTGGTCGAGGGCGTGTTGCCGATCGAACAGGACGCCGCCGCTCACGACGCGGTGCGGGCGGCCCTGCACGACCTTGACGACTGGCGGCTGACGGCTTTGGGAGACTTGGTGGGGATCAGCGGATCCATCGTCATCGGGCTGGCGATCCTCCGGGACCGGCTCGACGCCGAAGGCGCGTTCGAGGCCTGCATGCTCGACGAACTGCACCAGGCCGAACGCTGGGGCGACGACCACGAAGCCGTGGAGCGCCGCAAACACATTCGCGCCGACATCGCCAGCACGGCGCGTTTCTTCGAATTGCTGAAAACGTCTTAGGTTTCCGGCTCTTCCGTTTCCACCTGATGGCGCATGATCAACGGCAACTGGGCGAAGGCGAAGATGAAGGTGATGGGCAGGAAGCCGAAGACCTTGAAGTTGACCCACATGTCCGTGGTCTGGGTGCGCCACACCGCCTCGTTGACGACCGCCATGACGACGAAGAACAGGCCCCAGCGAATCGCCAGCTTGCGCCAGCCCTCGTCGTCGAGCGTCAGCGCGCTCTCCATCAAGGTCTTCAGGTAGTTCCGCCCCAGGCCCAAGCCGATGAAGATCGCCGCCGCGAACAGCGTGTAGACCACCGTGGGCTTGATCTTGATGAAGGTTTCGTCCTCGAACAGAACCGTCAGGCCGCCGAACACCAGCACCATGCCGCCTGCGACCAGGGGCATGGTGGGGACGCGCCGGGTTTTCCAGTACGACACAGCCAGCGCCGCCAGGGTGAGAACGATCAGCACGCCGGTGGCGACGATGATGCCCATCTTCGCGTTGACCACGAAGAAGGCCAGCAGGGGCCCCGCTTCCAGAACCAATTTCAAACCTTGCGACATGACGTCCTTATAGCAAAGGGAATGGGGCGGGAATAGGGCGTTAGCGGATGCAATAAAACCGTAACCGTGCTAAAGAATCGAAGAAGATCGGAGAGCGGGGAACACGTCCATGCATGACATCATCGAAGAGCTCGAACAACGCCGCGAAAAGGCCCGCCAGGGCGGTGGCGAGGCGCGCATCAAGCGCCAGCACGCCAAGGGCAAGCTGACCGCGCGCGAACGGATCGAACTGTTCCTCGATCCCGGCACGTTCGAGGAATGGGACATGTTCGTCGAACACCACTGCACCGATTTCGGCATGGAAAAGGACAAGGTGCCGGGCGACGGCGTGGTGATCGGCTACGGCACGGTCAATGGGCGGTTGGTGTTCATCTACAGCCAGGATTTCACGGTGTTCGGCGGCTCGCTCTCGGCCGCGCACGCGCGCAAGATCTGCAAGATCATGGATCAGGCCATGAAGGTGGGCGCGCCGGTGGTGGGGCTGAACGATTCCGGCGGCGCGCGCATCCAGGAAGGCGTGGACGCGTTGGCGGGTTACGCCGAGGTGTTTCAGCGCAACGTCGAGGCGTCGGGCGTCATCCCGCAGATTTCCGTCATCATGGGGCCGTGCGCGGGCGGCGCGGTCTATTCGCCCGCCATCACCGACTTCATCTTCATGGTCGAAGACACGTCCTACATGTTCGTCACGGGCCCCGACGTGGTGAAGACCGTGACACACGAGGAAGTGACCCACGAACAGTTGGGTGGCGCGCGCACCCACACCCAGGTGTCGGGCGTCGCGGACCATGCCTTCGCCAACGACGTGGACGCGCTGTTGTATCTGCGCCGCTTCATCGATTTCCTGCCGCCCAGCAACCGCGAGGACGCGCCGTCGCGCCCCACCGCCGACGTTCCGGAGCGGGTGGAAATGTCGCTGGACACCCTGATCCCCGACAATCCCAACAAGCCTTACGATATGAAGGAATTGATCGAGAAGGTGGTGGATGAAGGGGACTTCTTCGAACTCAAGCCCGATTTCGCGGGCAACATCATCACCGGCTTCGGCCGCATGGAAGGCCACACGGTGGGCGTCGTGGCCAACCAGCCGATGGTGCTGGCGGGGTGCCTGGACATCGACGCGTCCATCAAGGCCGCGCGCTTCGTGCGGTTTTGCGACGCCTTCAACATTCCGCTTTTGACCTTCGTCGACGTTCCCGGCTTCATGCCCGGCACGTCCCAGGAATACGACGGCATCATCCGCCACGGTGCGAAGCTGCTCTACGCCTACGCCGAAGCCACGGTGCCCAAGGTCACCGTGATCACGCGCAAGGCCTATGGCGGTGCGTACGACGTGATGAGCTCCAAGCACCTGCGCGGCG
>JADGBG010000191.1 GCA_015231605.1 Alphaproteobacteria bacterium
AAACTTCGTCCGTTGACTTCATAAATAGAGAACATATTATCGCCTCTGAATGATTTTCATTTGAGTTCGCCGGACACCGCGCATCAATTAATTTTACAACCGAATAGGGCTATTCTAAGGCATGGCTTGGGTTCCTTGATCACCAAAACGGGGACATTCACCAAAACGGGGACATAATCCAAATTAAGCGGGCGGTCTGACGTGAGCTGGAGGTTCGGCGTCGCCTTAAAGCCCGTACATCACTGGCAACAGCCAGGCCAGTGCGCCCCAGACGATGAAGGTCAGCGGCACGCCGACGCGCACGAAATCTATGAACGTGTATCCGCCGGCATTCATGACCAACAAGTTGGTCTTGTACGCCATCGGCGTGGCGTAGCTCATATTGGCGCCGAACAGGACGGCAAGAATGAAGGGTTCTTCGGGAAGGCCGAGTTGACGCGCCATGCCGATGGCGACCGGCGTTCCGATCACGGCCGCGGCGCCATGACGGCCATGAGAACGGCGATCAGCACGGACGGCGAAGTGTCTTCGCCAAGCGTGAGGATGAGGCCGGCAAGATACGACGCGCCCCCCGTATGCAAGAGGGCGGTGCCGAGGGCCAAGCTGGCGACCACGATCATGATCACGGGGGTGCTCAACGCGGCGGCGACGTCGCGCCATCGCAGGCACTGGGTCAACACCATCAGAAGAATGCCGCAGGTGGCGCTCGCCGCGATCGGCATCCAACCCAAGGCCGCGACGACGATGACGGCGGCCATGATGAGCAGCGCCACTTTGGCATGCCGGGTTTTCGGCAGGTCGACCGTGGCGTCGAGCACCAGAAACTCGCCCTCGCGCTTCAATTCGTGGATGCGCGCCCGCCCGCCCTGCACCAGCAACACGTCGCCGACGTTCAGGCGAACGTCACCGACATTGTTGCGCAACGTGCGGATATGCGGCCCTGCGCGGTGCAAGGCCAGCGTCGCCAATTGATAAACCTCGGCGAAACGCATGCGCGAGAGGGTGCGTCCTTCGAGCGGAGAACCTTGCGTGACGACGATTTCGGCAATCTGCTGATCGGAATCGGTCAAGGGATGGGATTCATCGACCAGATCGTCTCCGGTGTAAAGCCGCGCGCCGAGCACCGCCTCGAATTCCTTGAGATTTTCGGGGGTATCCCGGACCCCGAGACGGTCGCCAGCGCGCAACGACGCGTCGGGCAACGGCATCATCACGAGACCGCTGCTCCGGTAAATTTCAACGGCGCGAATCCGCCCGCCGGTTTTCTCGATCACTTCGGCCAGGGTGCGGCCGTCTCCGAAGCTTCCCTCCTCGATGTTCAAGTGGCCGGTGAAGATGCGCGGCGAGGTATCGCCGAGCCGCGTGTTTCGCACCGGCAGGAGACGCGGGGCCACCAGCCACAGATAGACGATCGCCAGTCCGCCCGCGATGGCGGCCGGCCCGACGAAGTCGAACATTCCGAAGCGGTCCACGCCCATGTCGGCGGCGACCGAGACGACCAACAGGTTGGTCGATGTGCCGATGGTCGTGCTCATCCCGCCGACCAGCGTCGCCATGCCCATCGGCATGAGGATTCCTGACGACGGCTGGCCCGAACGCAGGGCGATACCGATCAAAATGGGGAGCAGCAGAACCACGATGGGCACATTGTTGACGAAAGCGCTGAGCACGGCGCCCACCGTCAACGTGAACAGCAAGGATAGGGCCGGGCTGACCGACCAGACTTGGGCCAGCGAACGGCCGACGGGAGCCAACGCGCCGGTCCGCACCAAGCCCTGGCCGACGACCATGAGCGCGCAGACCGCGATCAGGGCCTCGTGCCCGAAGCCCTTGAAAAAATCCACGGCGTGGAACGGCTCGCCCCCCACGGGGCGGTAGGGAAACGCCTCGAAGCCAACGACGAGCAGAACGAGCACGGCCAGGCTCGAGGTTTCAAGAGGTATGCTCTCGCGCGTGAACAGCACCAACGCGACCACGATCAGGGCCAGTACGGCGAAGGCATGCGGATCGGGGAGCATCGACCGGATCCCGTTCAGGCTCGGCGATCACGCCGGAACCGCGTGGCGGCGGCGTGGGCGTGGGCCTTAGGGGCGCAGGGACATGACGCGCACGCAATCGCGCATCACGTTGACTTCGAGCTCGGTTTCGTCAAGCTGGTTGCGCAGAATGTCGCCCTTGCTGACGATGCCCTGGACATCGCCGTCGACGCTGACCAACAGATGACGGACGTGATTGACGACCATCAGGTGGGTGATCTGGTGGAGCGTGTCTTCCGGCGTGCAGGAGAACACGGTCTGGCTCATGAACTGGGACACCGGCATGTCCAGAACGCACGGGCCGTGCCCGGCGATGGCGTGCATGATGTCGCGCTCGGTGATCAAACCCTGGACCGGCCCGTCGTCCGCCCGAACCGGCAGCGCGCTGATCTTGTGATATTTGAACCGTCGCGCCGCTTCGCCGCAGGTCGCGTCGGGTTTGATGGTGAAAAGGGCGCCCTTCTTTTTCAGGACCTCGGAGACATGCATGGTGCGCACTCCAGTGAATGATTAACCCTTTACAATTCTAGGCCCGGACCGATGCGCTGTAAACAAGGACAAGGAGGGCGTCCTGCTCAAACCTCGGAATCGATCGCTTGTCCGGGAGCGGTGGGGTCGGACGGCGCGGACGGCGCGGACGTCGCGGACGCGGGCTGGGCCTCGGCCTTGGGACCGCCGGTGGACACGATCACCTGGGCCGGACGCAGCAGACGGTCCTGGATGGTGAAGCCACCCCGGATCACCTGCACCACGGTGTTGTTGGGCACGGACTTGTCCTCGATCTGCTGCACCGCTTCGTGGACGTTGTGGTCGAAGGGCTGGCCCTTGGCGGGAATCGGCCGGATGCCGTGGCCCTCAAACGCGTTCAGCAATTCCTTCATCGTCATGTCGATGCCGACGCAAAGATTGTTGAGGTTGGGATCCGCCGCGCGGGCGTCGTCCGTCACGGTCATCATCGCCATGGTCAGGTTGTCGGCGACGCGCATCATGTCGCGCGCGAAATTGGTGACCCCGTACTTCGCCGCGTCGGCCTTTTCGCGGGCCGCGATACGCCGGGTGTTTTCCGTTTCGGCCATGGCGCGCAACAGCTTGTCGCGCAAATCCTGGATCACGGCGTCCGGGTCCGGCGCGTCGGCCGGGGCTACGGGCGCGGGCGATTCGGCCTCTTGCGCCTCGGCGACGGCGTTGGCCGGGGTTTCGGCTTCGGGGACTTGGTCCGTTTCGGGT
>JADGBG010000192.1 GCA_015231605.1 Alphaproteobacteria bacterium
GCTATATCGACGCCGCCGCCGAAGTGGGCGCGGACGCCGTCAAGTTCCAGACCCACATCGCCCATGCGGAAAGCACGATCGCGGAACCGTTCCGCGTGCCGTTTTCCTATGAAGACGACACCCGCTACGCCTATTGGCGGCGTATGGAATTCACCGCCGATCAATGGCGGGGATTGGCCGATCACGCGCGGGACAAGGGGCTGGTCTTCCTGTCGTCGCCGTTTTCCGTCGAGGCCGTGGATCTGTTGGACGACATCGGCATGGCGGCGTGGAAGATCGCCTCAGGGGAGGTGGGGAATCCGTTGCTCATGGAGCGCATTCTCAAGACGGGAAAACCGGTGCTGTTGAGTTCGGGGCTGAGCGGCATGGGGGACTTGAGAGCCGCCGCGGACGAGGTCAGGCGCGCAGGCTGCGGGCTCGCCATGTTCCAGTGCACCAGCCAATATCCCGTGCCGTTGGACAAGGTCGGACTGAACGTCCTGGGCGACATGGCCCGCGAATTCGTCTGTCCCGTGGGGTTGTCTGACCACAGCGGCACGCCGTATCCGGCCTTGGCGGCCATGGCGCAGGGTGCGCATATGTTGGAAATCCACCTAACGTTCGACCCCCGGATGTTCGGGCCCGACAGCCGGTCGTCTTTGGATATCCAGGCGTTTTCCGAGGTCCGCCGGGCGCGCGATGCATTCCATACGATGATGAGCAATCCCATGGACAAGGAGGCGCACGCCCAGGCGCAAAGCGGCATGCGCGACATTTTCACGCGTAGCCTGGCCTTGCGCCGCGACATGCGGGCGGGGGAAACCGTGACCAGGGCGGATTTCGCCCTAAAAAAACCCGGAACAGGCCTTGGCGCGGGGCTGTTGGAAGAGTATACCGGACGACGCTTGGCTCATGACGTGCCTGCGGATAAGTTGTTGGAAGACAGCGACTTTGCGTCGTAATCGCCGAATCGGCACTGATAAAGAAAGAGATCCTCGTGACATCCCAAATGCAGAAAAAGCGGAAAGTGTGCGTGGTCGTCGCCAGTCGCGCGAATTACGGTCGCATCCGGTCCGTTCTGTCGGCCGTTCAGGCGCGCGAGGATCTCGAGCTGCAGCTAATCGTCGGCGCATCGGCGCTGTTGTATCGTTTTGGCAACGTGGTCGAACTGATCGAAGCGGATGGGTTCAAGGTCACCGCCCGCATTTATTCCATCGTGGAAGGGGAAAACCTGACCACCATGGCGAAGTCGGCGGGTCTGGGCATCACCGAGCTGGCGACGCATTTCGAAAACCTGGAACCCGATATCGTCTTGACGGTGGCGGATCGTTTCGAAACCATTTCCACGGCCATCGCCGCGTCGTATATGAACATTCCCGTCGCCCATACCCAGGGGGGCGAGGTCACTGGCAGCATTGACGAAAGCGTGCGCCACGCCATCACCAAGTTGTCGCATATCCATTTGACCACGACCGCGCTGTCTTCGCAGCGCGTGGTGCAGATGGGGGAACACCCCGATGCGGTTTACCGGGTCGGCTGCCCCGCGCTGGACGTGATCAAGGATATCGATCTCTCTTTGCCCCGCGACTTCTTCCGCCGCGCCGGCGGTGTTGGGAAACACGTGGACCCGACCAAGCCCTATCTGGTGGTCTTGCAGCATCCCGTCACCACGGAATTCGGCAGCGGGTTGGAGCAAATCAACGAAACCCTGGAAGCCGTGCACGATTTGGACATGCAGGCCGTATGGCTGTGGCCCAACGTCGACGCCGGGTCGGACGATATTTCCAAGGGGCTGCGCCTGTTCATCAACAACACCCAGGATTCGAAGGTCAGTTTCTTCCGCAACTTCGCCGTGGAAGATTATGCGCGTATCATTTCCAACTGCGCCTGTCTGGTGGGCAACTCGTCCAGCGCCATCCGCGAAGGCGCGTTCCTAGGCGTGCCGGCGGTGAACATCGGTACCCGCCAAGCGGGCCGCGAACGCGCCGCCAACATCATCGACGTGCCCTATGAGGCTAGCGCCATCCGCTCGGCCATCACCGCGCAAATCAGCCACGGCAAGTACGACAGCGATCACCTCTACGGCGATGGCTTGTCCGGCCGGCGCGTGGCCGAGATTTTGGCGACGTGTCCTCTTGGTGTGCAGAAGACCTTCTATTCCGGTCCCATTCCGGAATTTGCCGAGTTGCAGTAACCGGAAGATCATTTGAACCCCTATTGAGCCTGTTGGAAAATGGCCCAGGATTTGTGGAATGATGGTTGGATTTGAGCTTTTTCGCAACCGTCATTGGTTATATGCGGCCGCCGCCCTCAGTTCCGGTGCTTTTTTCTGTCGCTTCCTGCCTTCCGGACGGACTCCGAGTGCAGTTTCCTAAAGTTGTGGGCTGCGCAGTGCAGCGCCCATTCGCCTTTGGTCTCTTGATCGCCTCGCATCATGAAGCGGTCGGCACCCTGGGTCTCCTTCATCTGGCCGAACACCGGTTCCACGGTCTGGCCGCGCAGACGATAGAGAGCCCGACCGCGCTTGGTCAGAAGCTTGCGCTCCATCCGGTCGCGGGGGCTCGTGTCCTTGGGCATCCGGCCCCTTGGCGGCGGCGCGTCACGCATCGCCTGGCGCTGCTTCCAATCCTTGTTGGTCGCGATCAGGTATTCGCATGCTTCCGTTTCCTTGGCCACGTTTTCCTCGGACCAGTAGCCCGCGTCGAACAGGCCGACCCCCAGCGCAACTTCATCACCCGTCCCGGACGTAATCCTTAACGATGGTCTGTCCGCCTGTAAAACCGTATTCATCGCGAAGACGCTCAAATATCCGCTTGGCCGTATGGCGTTGCTTGCGGTGGGCTGTGCGGTCATCTTCCAAAATGTGGTCGATGATCCCCGTGAAAGGGTCCAACTTCGGGCGCTTCGGCGGGCCGCTACGCTGATAGCCCGGTGGTTCGGCGTGAGCCAAAATCTTGGAAATCGTCTTACGGTCAACACCAAAACGACGCGCCGCTTCCCGGCGGCTCAAGTGATCATGATGGCAGGCAAGCCTGACCTGTCGGTAAAGATCCACTGAGTACATCCTTCCGCCTTCCAACCTCAATAAGGTCAAAGGCACAAAAGTGGCGGAATTTTACTCCGCCCGCAGCCACATTATGCGGCCGCCTCAGTGGACCAGTATTGCTCCGCCGCATACAGAATGCGCGATTCTGCAACAGGCTCTAAGAACAGCCTCAAAGGGACCAGGAAGGCGGCCGGGTGGTCCCCAGACTTCCTC
>JADGBG010000040.1 GCA_015231605.1 Alphaproteobacteria bacterium
GCCCCGCGGGCGGGCGAATGCGGTTGCATGATTATGCACGCTGTCCTAGTGTGATTTCCGATGGGTTAAGGCAGTGGGACAGGCCATGAATCGCATTCTCGTCGTCGAGGATTCCTCTTTTTTCCGCAACGTGATCGTCAACGCCTTCAAGGGCATGGAGGACGTCGCCGTGACGGCCGTGGAAACCCTGGCCGAGGCCAAGCGGGCGTTGGAGGCGTCCAGGGACGATCCCTTCTTTCTGGCGTTGCTGGATTTGAACCTTCCCGACGCCGACGCCGGGGAAACCGTGGAATTGGCGCGGCGTTACGACGTTCCGTCCGTCGTCTTCACCGGTACGTTCAACGAGGATCTGCGCGAACGCTTCCTTCAGGACGGGGTCCTGGACTTCGTGCTCAAGGACAACCCGTCCAGTCTCGATTACGTCACCAGCCTGGTGCGCCGCATCATCCGCAACCGTTACGTCACCGCCCTGGTGGTGGACGATTCCACCGTGGCGCGAAAACTGTGTTCGGACCTGTTGCGCCGCCACAAACTCAACGTCATCCAGGCCAAGAACGGGCAGGAAGCGCTCAAGATCATCAAGGAGCAGGGGCCCGTCCAACTGGTCATCACCGACAACGAAATGCCCGGCATGGACGGGTTCGAACTGGTGTCCGCCATCCGCAAGACCCATTCACGCGACAAGACGGTGGTGATCGGCCTGTCCGCGGGCGGCGGCGCGCCGTTGTCGGCCAAGTTCCTGAAGTTCGGGGCCAACGACTTCATCGCCAAACCGTTCCTGCCCGAAGAGCTCTACACCCGCGTATCCATGAACTTGGACATGATGGACCGGGTGCGGGAGTTGACCGACATGGCGACCAAGGATTTCCTGACGGGCCTGTTCAACCGCCGCTCCTACTTCGAGATCGGCGGGCGCATGGTGGCGGCGCGCAAGCGCACCAACGGCGCCATCGCGGTGGCGATCATGGACATCGACCACTTCAAGTCGGTCAACGACACCTACGGCCACGACACCGGAGACGACGTTTTGCGGGCGGTTTCCGCCGTCATCGCCGAACATTCCAAGCGCGGCGGCGATTTGGCGGCGCGCCTGGGGGGCGAGGAATTCGCCCTGGTCCTCGAAGTCGAGGACCCGAAAAACGTGGAAGGGCACCTCAACGCGCTCCGCGAAGCCATCGCCGGAATTCGGGTGGATACGGACAAGGGGGCGCTGTCGGTGACCATCAGCATCGGCGCGGTGCTGGGCGGCGCGCAGGACCTGGAAGAGCTGCTGACCGAAGCCGACCAGAACCTTTATGCCGCCAAGAACGGCGGACGCAATCGGGTGGTCATCAGCTAAGCGAATTTGTATTCTGGAGGGAACGGATTCCTTTCAGGAGCGCACATGACCGAAAAACTGAACGCCCACGAGGCCGAACTGCGCCTGGGCCAGATCAAACTGCTGTCGCTGGACGTGGACGGCGTGATGACCGACGGCGGGCTGTACTACAACGAGGACGGCCTACAGTTCCGCAAATTCAACGTCAAGGACGGCCTCGGCATCAAGCTGGCGATGAAGGCCGGGGTGGAAATGTGCATCATTTCCGCCAGCAAATCCAAGACCACGCTGCCGCGCGCCCGCGATTTGGGGATCCGCCACGTGCGGGTGGGCTCGGAAGACAAGCTGGCCGATCTGCGCGCCATCGCCGCCGAGCTGGGGATCGACCTGCACGAAGCCGCGCACATGGGCGACGACATCACCGACGTGGAACTGATGCGAGCCGTGGGCATGCCCATCGCCGTGGCCGACGCCATGGGACCCGCCCTGGACGCCGCGCGGTATGTTACCACCCGTCCCGGCGGCGCGGGGGCGGTGCGCGAGGTGTGCGACATGCTGATCCGCGCGCGGGGAGGGTGAGACACTCAAATTCATGAAACTACACCACCACAACCTGTTCCAGGCCATGGTCATGTTGATGTCCATGTCCGCCATGTTGGGGGTGGTGGGCTACATTTTGGCCGGACGCGACGGATTGGTCCTGGTCGGGGTGATGGTGGCGTTTTTCCTGCTGTTCGGGCGCGGCGCGTCGAAGGATTTGATGCTGCGCGCGCTCCACGCGGTACGGCTGGAGCCCCGCGACGCCCCGATCCTGAGCGCGATCCTGGCGGAACTGGCGGGGCGCGCCGAACTCGTCCGCGTCCCCGACGTTTACGTCTTGGACTCCGAGGTCATGTTGGGATTTTCCACGGGTGGGGGCGAGGACGACGCGGCGGTGGTCCTGACCGCGCCGTTGATCCAGGCGCTCAACGCCCGCGAAATCGCCGCCGTCCTGGCGCACGAAGTGAGCCACATCGCGGCGGGCGACTTGTTGGTCATGGGCATGGCCGACACCATCACGCGGATGACGCGGACGTTGTCCATGGTGGGGCTGATCCTGATTCTGCTCAACGTGCCGCTGGCCATGGCGGGCAAGGGCGCGATTCCCTGGGGAGGGCTGCTTTTGCTGGTGGCCGCGCCGATGGTGAACTTTCTGTTGCAGATGGCCCTGTCCCGCGCCCGCGAATTCGTGGCCGACGCCGATGCGGTGGACATCAGTGGCGACCCGGCGGGATTGGTCTCGGCGCTGGAGAAGCTGGAAATCCACCAGCGCGGCCTGTTTCGCCACATCTTCCTGCCACACGAGCCCGGCGCGGAACCGTCGTTGCTGCGCTCCCACCCCGTCACCGAGGAACGCATCCGGCGCATCCTGACCCATTCTCCGGCCATGGAACCCTTGCCCCCGTCCCTGGTCGGCGAACAGCACGGCTACCCCGGTGCCTGGCCCGCGCCGCTGGGTCTGCCCTTCCGCTGGCTGATCCGGTGGTGGCGTTAACCTTCCAAGGCTTCCGAAACGCGTCCCGGGTTCACCCCAAAAAAATTTCCGATTTCCTGATTTGAGGCATTGGGGTGTAACCGGGCATAGGCCCGAATATCACGGCGAAGTTGCGGTGTGGATGGCGCGGACGTCACAGGCGCGCGCCGCCCCTTGATGTTCTGCCTGTACATATGGTTTGCCAGATCACGCAGTTCCTCAATGTCATGTTCTTCCGCCAGTTCCCGGAGGCGATCCCGGATCACGGGAATCGTCATTCGATTGGGTAGGAGCATATCTGCCTCCATGGTTCATGTAGAGGCATTAAATTATAAACACACTAAAAAGGCGAATCATTTGCGCGCAAACGTCATGTCGTCGCGTTTGTGAATTGCATTCACATTGATGGAAAGCTTGGGGCGATCAATCCGCGCGGGGCAGTTCGATCCAGAAGGTCGTTCCTTCGCCGGGGGTGCTGTCGACGCCGATGCGCCCGTCCATGCGTTCGATCAGTTGACGGGTGATGGACAGGCCCAGGCCGGTGCCTTCGATCTTGGATTTTTCGGCGTCCAGCCGGTTGAACGGTTCGAACAGGCTCGCCAGCTTGTCCGGGGCGATGCCGTGTCCGGTGTCCGTAACGCGGATCCGGATCGATCCGTTGTCCGTCGCTTCCCAGGCCAGGGTGACCGTGCCGTTTTCCCGGTTGTATTTGACCGCGTTGGACAGAAGGTTCAGCAAGACCTGCTTGAAGCGCACCGGATCGGCCTTGACCGCGTCGGCGGACGCGGCCAGGGCGTGGTCGAAATGAAGAACGATGCCGTTCTGGTCGGCTAGGGTTTCCAAGTAGGACAGACTTTCCAGCGCGATCAGACCGATGTCGCATTTTTCGATCGATAGATCGATGCGCCCTGCCTCGATCTTCGCCAAATCCAGGATTTCGTTGATAAGGCCCAGAAGATGCCGTCCGCCGTTCATGATCTGTTCGAGCGAGGTCCTTTGATCGTCCGACAGGGGATGCTCCGCATCCATGTCCATGATCTGACCGAAGCCGAGAATGGCGTTCAGCGGGGTGCGCAGTTCGTGGCTCATGGACGACAGGAAGTCGGATTTCTTTCGGTTGGCCTGTTCAGCGGCTTCCTTGGCCGCGACGAGTTCGCGGGTCGCCTCGTTGACGCGCTCGCGCAAGTCGTTTTGGGTGTTGGCTTCCGCTTCCAGCAACATGTTCGCCTGGCGGGCGTTGTGAATGGCCATGGCCGTGGCCGACGCCAGGGCCGACAGGACCATCCGGTCATGCCCCGCGAACAGGCCGCATCCGCGTTTGTTGACGACTTCCAGCGCGCCCAGCACTTCGCCCTTGATCTTGAGCGGCGCGCACAGGATCGAATCGGTCTTGAACCCCGTCGCCTTGTCCACCTTGGACGCGAAGTGGGGGTCGATATCGACGTTTCCCACCACCAGGACCTGGCCCTCGGCGATCGACCGGCCGACGATGCCTTCGCCGGGTTCCAGGATGACGCCCGTGATGTCCACCGGTCCGGAACACGACCGGCAGCGGATCCGCCCGCCGGCTTCGACCAGGAACAGCGACGCGCCTTCGGACTGCATGTAATCCTTGATGTGTTCGACGGCGATGTTCAGGGTCTCGTCGATATCCAGGGCGCCGGCGAACAGGTTGTTGATGCCGCTCAGCAGATCCAGCATCAGAAAATGCGACATGTACATGCCGAACCCGGCGTTTTTATCGATGAACTTGACGCCCAGGCCGGCATCAGTGGCGCGAACCACCAGGCAGGGGAAGGACAGGTCGCCTTCGCCGGTGTGAAGCTCCAAATGACCGTACCGGCCGACATGGCTTTTCAGGTCCGGCTGCGCAACCTGGAGAAAGACGCCGCCCAGACTGATGTCGTGGGAGGTTCCCGCAAAGCACCGCCCGTCGTTCAGCACCAGATCCATTTCGGTTTGGTGTTGCAAACGGTCCCAATAGCGGTGGTTTTCCGTCCCCGGCGAAGATGGTTTCTGGTCGGCCATGGCGTTTCTCTGACTGTGCCCGGGCCGTCAGTTTACGCCATCTGGCCGGGGAGACCATATGTTTATTTGTCGGGCGCGCCGCCACGGACGGCGGTCAGTGTTCGCCCATCTGCCGGGCGAACATGGCGGTCGCCGTGTCCATGGTGTCGAGGTGGTTGATGAACCAGTTGGGCACGGCATCGGTGACGTAGGCGCGCACGGCGGCGATGTCGCCGGCTTTCAGCTTGTCCAGGTAGTGGTGCATTTCGTCGATCACGCGCCGGTGTTCGCTGGTGTGCACCTCCATGGCGAAAAAGCCGATGCGCGCCATCAGGTCGTCCTCGCGTTTCAAATGGTCCACCGTGTGGTCCAGAAGCCGACGATAGGCGGCCGGGAATTCTTCGTCGGTGCAGGTTTGCGCGGCGTTGACCAGGGCGACGGCTTCTTCGTGGTCTTCGTCTTGGAAGGCCAGGCCGCGTTTCATGGAGTCTGTCCAGGTGATCGGGGGCATGAGGGATCCTTTTGGAGATGTGATCTTGGAATCTTATGCAATATTCCGTGTGACGCCTTGATTTTGATCAGGTCCCGCTCCAGCGGTCAATACGATTGTGTGCGATTCCGAAAAGATCGAGGACCCGGCCGACGGTATGGCGGACCATGTCGTCGATGGTCGCCGGTTTGGCGTAAAAGGCCGGAACCGGGGGGACGATGTGGCACCCCAGCCGGGCGGCGCGGGCCATTAGGTCCAGATGCCCCGGATGCAGAGGGGTTTCCCGCACCATCAACACCACCGGCAGGCGTTGCTTGAGGCACACGTCGGCGGCGCGGATGGTGAGGTTGTGGCTGTACGACCCCGCGATGCCCGAGAGCGTCTTGATCGAACACGGCGCGCACACCATGCCGCGCGTCCGGAACGAACCGCTGGCGATGGTCGCGCCGATGTCCTTGTTGGCGTGGCTTTCCGTGGCCAGCGCGCGGACGTCCTCGACGCTCGAATCCGTTTCCAGGGCGATGGTGCGCGCCCCGGCCTCGGTCACGATAAGATGGGTGGGCACGCCCAGATCGCGGCAGGCGCGCAGGGTTTCGATGCCGAGAATCGCGCCGGACGCGCCGGAAATGGCGACGATGAGGGGGCGGTTGTCCATGGCCTGGATCATGGCTCCTCGGCCTCGGGGTGTCCAGCGAAACGCGCGAGACGCTTCAGCATCCGCTGGACGTGTCCGCCGGGCCAGTAGGCCCGTCCACATGCGGGGCAGGCGCGAAACGGACCCGGCCCGGCGCGGGCGCCGTCGGGGATGTGGGCGCGGGCCGCGCCGTCGGCGTCGGTCAATTCGACGTTGCATACCAGACACCGCGTCATGGGGGCGGCCCGCCAATCCAGGCGCAACCGGCCGCGCAGTTCCGCCGCCCAGTCGTCCAGGTCCGTCCCGTCCAGAACCAGCGTGTGGTCAAAGGCGCCCTTTATGCGGGGCAGGGCGTGGTCGCGGGTCAACAGCAGGCGATCCTCGGCCACGGCGCGTTCGACCAGGGCGCGGTCGTTTTGCCCCGCGGCTCCGGTCGCCGCGTCGTATCCCGCCGCGCGCAGCCACCGCGCCAGACCCGCCAACATTTCGTCGCACAGAAATCGCCTGTTCGTCATAAGCTATGTTATACGCTGGGGATGCACTTGATGCGGAACAAAAACGATAGGGCGACATCCGTCATGTTCAACGCCGCCGTCACCGTGGTGGTCTGCTACGTCGCCGTTCTGGCCTTGATGTACGTGGTGCAGCGCCAGTTCATCTATTACCCGGACGCGACCCCAAGCACCCCCGCCGAGGCCGGGGTGGCGGAAATGGCCGTCGTGCGTCTGGAAACCGCGGACGGATTGGCGTTGACGTCCTGGTTGGCCCGGCCGTCCCGGACCGGGAGGGTGACCGTCGTTTTGTTCCACGGCAACGCGGGAACCTTGGCGGGGCGGGGGAGCAAGGCGCGCCTGTTCCTGGATGCCGGTCACGGCGTGATGCTGGTGGAATACCGGGGATACGGCGGCAATCCCGGCCATCCGACGGAACAGGGGCTTTACGCCGACGCCCGCGCCGCCCTGGACCATCTGGACGGATTGGGGATCGCGGGCCGGGACGTGGTGCTGTACGGAGAATCTCTGGGCACCGGCGTCGCCACCGCCATGGCGGCGGAACGAGCCCGGGCGGGCCGTCCCGTGGGCGCGGTGGTGTTGGAGTCGCCCTTCACCTCCGCCGCCGATGTCGCGCAGATGCGCTTTCCGTTCCTGCCCGCGCACGCGATGCTCAAGGACCGCTTCGATTCCCTGTCGCGCATCGCCGCCATCGCCGCGCCGCTGTTCATCGTGCATGGAGACCGCGACGGCACCGTTCCGGCGAAACTGGGACGGCGTCTCTTCGCCGCCGCCAAGGACCCCAAGGCGGCCCATTGGATCGCCCGGGCCGGGCACAACGACCTCTACCGCCACGGCGCCGGGGCCGAAGTTCTCGCCTTTCTCGACAGGGTGGCGGTTGAATAAAACCGCGTGCGCCGCAACCATTGCGCGGACGGGGCGTTTTTTTCTCGCTTGAAACGGTGGTTTTTTGCTATGATATACATATGGTAAATCGGCTTTCGCAGAAGCGATCGCCCACTCCAAGTCCTTTGGAATGCATTACCGGCCCCGAGTCCAGAAAGGATCCCTCCCGGCCGAGGGGTTTTTGCGTCCGGTTCCCCGCGTGAGGGGAGGCTGCGGCGTCGCCGTTGATGGAGGTTTCGTCGGCGGTGTTGGGGCGTTGAACAGAGCCCCTTGGAGGCCTTTGACGTGCGTGGACGTGAAGTGCGTGGACGTGAAGTGCGTGAACGTGCGTATCGGATGCCGCGAACGGCGATCCGGGCGGCGTTCAAGGTGAACGAGGTGGATGATGGCGTTTGTCGTCAGGCCGATGGGGCCGGTAGGGCCGAACGTAGCGTCCGGACACATTCCGTCCGGTGGGCGCAACATCGCGTCCGTGGGTTACGGTCCGGTCGACGAGCTCTACCCCGCCAACGCCATGGTGCCGGATCCGAATTTCGCCTTCCAGGGCTATTCCGATTGGGGGCAGTATCGCCAGGGCCAGCAGGTTCAACTCCAGCCTCCGCCGCCCCCGCCACCGGCCAACACCGTCACCGATTTCACGGTCAACAGCAACACCTTCCTCAGCCTGATGCTGCAACACCAGCAGCAGGACCTGACCGTGCCGGAGAACGGCATGTCGCGTTCCGCGCCGGGGTTCCGCAACCGGGTCAATCAGGCCATCAATACCTATGAAGGGGTGGCCCACGTGATCAGCGGCGAGCCCCCGCACCGGGGCGAGAACGTATCCCTAAGGCTCTGAAAATCCTGTCTCTAGTAGAGGTGTGAGCGCCGTCACTGCGTCCTGGCGGTCGGTTTGTCATGCTGGTCGGCAGGGCTCTTCGCGATGGCGGGCCCCGCATCGGGAGACGGACCATGGTCAATGGCATTCTTGCCGCCGCCGTATCGGGCGTCAGCGCCCAGGCCGGGCGCGTCGGCGTCGCGGCCGACAACATCGCCAATCTCTCCACACCCGCCTACAAGCGTCATGAGGTTCAGTCCCGTACCCTGGTCACCCGCCAGACGTCCACGACGGCCCATGCGCCGGGGGGCGTGCAGACGATCCCGCGCCAACTGGCGGACGTGCAGGGCGTGCTGGCCCCCAGCGTCACCGCCACCGACCTCGCCATCGCGGGGCGGGGGTATTTCCCGGTGTCGGGCCGGGTGGACGGCGGCGAAACGCTGTACACCCGCGACGGATCGTTCCGCCCGGATGCGGACGGTTATCTGGTGAATTCGGGGGGCGGGTATCTGCTGGGGCGGACCGGCGGGGACGGACCGCTCGCCCCCGTCAACGTCGCCAACGCATTCGGCGGCGTGTCGGTCAGCGAAGACGGGCGGGTTTCCGTCCTTGACGCCACCGGAGACAGCCGCACGGCGGCGCGCGTTCCGCTGGCGCGCTTCGCCAATTCCCAGGGGCTTCAGGCCGTGGGCGGCAACGCGTTTCGGGCCACCGCCGTATCCGGACAGCCGTTTCTGGAAACGGCGACGGGCATCCAGAGCGGGGCGCTGGAGCTGTCCAATACCGATCTCGGGACCGAGTTCGCCAACCTGATCGTGGCCGAGACCGCCTACGGCGCCAGCCTCAAGATGATCGAGGCCGCCGACCAAATGTCCGCCCGCCTGCTGGACATCCGGGGCTGACATCTCATATTTCCTTCGTTAACCTTTTGCCGCCATAGTCGTGGTATCGTGAAGGAAACAAGGCCCCGTCCCCGGGGCGGATGAGGACGCATGACCACATTCGCCGTCAATTCCACGTTCGACGTCGCGTTCTGGTTCGCCGATCAGGCGCTGAACGAGAACGAATACCTCCAGCCCATGAAGATGCACCGGCTGCTGTACCTGTCGCAGGCGTTCTACGCCATCGCGTACGGCGGGCGGAAGCTGATGCCGGCGACCTTCGTCGCGGACGAGCAGGGGCCGATCGAACCCACCGTCTACCAGGCTTTTACCCGCGGCCGCCCGGACGTGGAGGTGGAGCTGTTCCTGCCCGCCGAGGTGGAGCTGTTCCTCACCAGCATCTGGCGGCGCTTCGGGCATTTGAAGACCGAACAGCTGACCAAGCTCACCAACGGCAATCTGGCGTATTCCATAGCGCTCAAGAAGGGCCGGCGCACGGAAATCGCGCTGAATGCCATGACCAAGGCCTTCAAGGCGGAATCGGAAAAGAAAAACCCCACCGTCGCCAACAAGTTCGACCACACCGGCCAACGCGTGTTGCGCACCCAGGACGGCGCGACCGTCAAGGTCAAGGCCTGGCTGCCGGGGGCAAAGGGGTAACGATCGGAAAGAGGCTTAGCCGTAAACCGCCATGCCGATCAGGACCTCGGCGACGGATTCTTCACTTTCGTTGAATTTCAGGCCCACATAGGGGGCTTTTTTCCACACCACCTGGGCGCGGAACTTGCCGAATTTGTCGACGGCGAGGACGCAGCTCCTGCATTGATCCGTGAGGTGCGCCTCGACCCGCGCGCCGCCCACCGACATGTCCACCAGCTTGCAGTCCTGGGTGGCGGTTTCGTCGTCGGCGCTTTGCAGCTTGCCGCTCATGGCCATGCGCTGGCGGCGGTGTTGGCGGGAAACGAATGACATGTGCGATACCCTCCGGATGGACGCTCGAATCAGTTTACACCATGTTATACAAAAAGATAGAGTAAGAGATACGCGCACAGCAGAACCACCAACCACAGCGTCATGACACCAGCCGGGGTCGTTCGTGCAAGAACGCCGCGGGGGTTGTGGTGTTCCGTGGCGAGCGAGATGACGTCGGTCACCAGTTTGTTCTTGAGCGCCGCGAAGCCACCCAAAATACGCCCCACCACCGCCGTCAGGATTCGGCACGCGGCGGGGGCGAGCTTGCGGTAGAACCAATCGAAATCGAGCGTGATGGTGAGCGTGCGTTTCATCAGCGGCAGCATCACGAAGAATGCCAGCCCGGAATACAGCAACAGTTGCAGCATTTCGTAGACGTGCGCGGCCGTATAGGGTTCGTAGGCCGTGGGATAGGGCAGGAGCGCGTAAAGCGGTTCCGGCTGCAGTCCCAGCCAAATGCACAGGAACGCAAACAGCCCCATGGCCAATTTCATGTTCCAGGGCGGATCCTTGGGCCTGAGGCCGGAATCCTTTTGGAAAAACACGAACCAGGGAAATTTGATTCCGGCATGCAGAAACACGCCCGCGCTGGCCGCCATGAGCAGGAACCAGGTCACCATCATGCCTTCGTCGAACGCCGCCTGGCTGGTCATGGACTTGGACACGAAGCCGCTGGTCCAGGGAAACGAACTGATGGCCAGCGCGCCGATGATGCCGGCAAAGGCGGTAAACGGCATGGACTGAAACAGTCCACCCAGGTCCGTGCACTTGCGCTTGCCGCCGGTCATGTGCAAGACCGAACCGGCGCTCATGAGCAAAAGCGCCTTGTAGATGATGTGTGTGAACGCATGGGCGGCCGCGCCGTTAACAGCCATTTCCGTGCCAATGCCCGCGCCGACCACCATGAAGCCAACCTGGTTGACGATGGAATACGACAGAATACGCCGCATATCGTTTTCCAATAGCGCATAGATGATGCCGTACATGATCATGTAAAGGCCGATCCAGATCAGGATCTGAGCGCCTGAGAAACCGACCAACAGCACGTAGACGGCGGTCTTGGTGGTAAACGCCGACAGGAACACCGTTCCCGACCATGACGCTTCGGGATACGCGTCGGGCAGCCATGCCGACAATGGCGGCGCCCCGGTGTTGACGAGGAAACCGATCAGGATCATCCAGGTGGCGAAACTGTTCGCCTCCATGGCGGTAAAATCGATCGATCCGGTTTCCTGGGCGTAAGCGATTACCCCCACCATCAGCACCACGCCACCAAGCAGATGCACCAGGGCGTAGCGCATGGCGGCCTTTCCCGCCGCCTCGGTCCCCGCCGACCACACCACCAGGGTGGAGCCGATGGCCATCAGTTCCCAAAATACGAACACGGTGACCAAATCACCCGCCAGGGCCACGCCGATGGCGCTACCGGCGTAGGCGAAGGCGGCGGTCAACTCGATCACGCGTTGCTGGTTCAGCGCGAACAGTCCTCCGGCGAACGTCATCAGGGCGAACACCGTGGCGAACAGACGCGACAGGTTGGAACCTTCCACCACCTGCAACTCGTAATCCAGGAATGATGTCGAGATCTGGACGCCGTCGCCCACGGACCAGATGGCGCCAAGCGTCAAAATCGGCAAACCCAGAACCAGGGCGGACCGCACCCATCCCCGCGTTACGGGCAAAAGGAAGGCGCCAATGATTAGGATCAGGGCGGGGGGGAGGAGCAGGGGGTCAGTCGTCATAGTACCCGTCCCTCCGGCTGAGCAGTGGTCCCAGGATGAATTTGGCGAAGACGACCATGGCGACGCAGGCGATGAACCCATACCAAGAAAAAAATGCGGGTGTGCCCTCTATGCCGAATTTGGCGTGGGGGTGCGCGTTTAGCCCCAGCCATGTCACCAGGGCGAGCAAGGCGAGTCCGAATACCCAAAGCAACTTGATGGTTCCCGGACGGACCAGCCAGTGGGCCCGTGCGCCGGGGGGCTCGGCTGGGGCGCTTGCGGCGGTCTCGACATGGGGTTCGGTCACGGTTTCCTCGCTCACGGCCTAGCCTCCCACCAGTGCGCGGCTCAACGCCAACGGTGCCTCGGGCATGAAAAACAGCGCCAAAGTGCCGAATGCGGTCACGCAGAGAGCCAGCACCATCGCCACCGGCGCTTCTCCATGGTTGTCGTGCGTAGGGTGCGTGTCGTTCCCTTCGCGCGGTTTTTCGTGCTTGAAAAATGCGGCGTATATGATGGGCAGGAAATAGCTCGCGTTCAGCAATGTCGATGCGACAATAACCGCCACCGCGAAGTAGCTTTCCATCTCCAGCGCGCCGCCCACGATGTACCATTTCGAGACGAAGCCGACAGTGGGCGGCAGGCCGATCATGGACAAGGCGCCAATGGCGAATGCCGCCATGGTGAAGGGCATGCGTCTGCCGATGCCGTCCAACTGGCTGACCATGGTCTTCTTTGAGGCTGTGTAAATGGCCCCCGCAGCGAAAAACAGGGTGATCTTGCCGAACGCGTGGGCGACGATGTGCATGGCCGCGCCGATGATGGAAAGGGGCGCCAGAATGGCGGCCGCCATGATGACATAGCCGAGTTGGCTGACGGTGGAGTAGGCGAGACGTCGCTTGAGGTTGTCCTGGCGCAATGCCACCACGGATGCGGAAATGATGGTGAAACCCGCGATGTACAGGAGCCAATTGTCCCAGTCAGAGGTCACCAGCATGTCCAGGCCGAAGATGTAGACGATCACCTTGACCACGGAAAACACCCCGGCCTTGACGACCGCGACGGCATGGAGCAGGGCCGATACCGGCGTCGGCGCGACCATCGCCGCGGGCAGCCAGTGGTGAATGGGCATCAGCGCGGCCTTGCCGATACCGAACATATACAGGAACATCAGCGCCGCCACCTCCGGGCCCTGGATCCGGTCGCCGAGAATGCCGCCGGCCGTGAAATCGAGGGTCCCGGTGGCGTTGTAGGTCCACAACACCGCCAACAGCAGGAAGCCGATCGAGGTGGACATCAGAATGCCCAGGTAGACACGTCCTCCGCGAATGGCCTCGATCTTGCCTGAATGGGTGACCAGGGGGTAGGTGCTGATCGTGAGAATCTCGTAAAACACAAATAACGTCAAAAGGTTGCCGGCAAATGCAATGCCCACCGCGCTGGAGATGGCGATGGTGAAGCAAATGTAGAAACGGGTCTGGTTCTGTTCATTGTTCTTGCGCATGTAGCCGATGGAATAAACCGTGTTGACGATCCACAGGCCCGACGCGATCAGGGCGAACAGCATGCCCAAGGGCTCCACCGTCAGGGTGATGGTGAGGCCCGGCATCATTTCGAACAGCTCGACGCTGGGGCGTTCGCCGTGCATCACCGACCCGGTGAGGCTGGCCACCAGGGCGAATTCCAGCGCCGCCGTCACCAGCGACGCGGTTTCGCGGAGATTGCGGTTGCGCTCGCCCAGCCACAAAACCGCCACCCCGCCGATCAGCGGCAGCACCACGGCCAGTTGCAAGGTCTGCGCCTGGGTGAGGAGGCCGAACATCTCAGTACCCCCCCATCAAGGCGCGCGCGGCGGTGTGCGCGAGTTCAAGCGTGAACGAGGCGTCGGTTCCGAAATAGACGCTGGCCCCGGCCAGCACCCACATGGGGACTTGCATGCCGACGGGAACGCGATCCGTCGCGGCCCAGGCTTCGTTGGCGGGGACCGGGCGCAGGTATGCGGCCTCGACCACCCGCCAGACGTAGATCACGGCCAACAGGCTGGACAGCAAGATCAGCACCGCAAGCGGCCAATAGCCGCTTTCCAGCGCCGCCGTGATCAGTTGCCATTTGCTGATGAAGCCGGCGGTCAGCGGCATGCCGATAAGCCCCAACCCCGCCACCACGAAGGCCGCCATGGTGAACGGCATGCGCTTGCCCATGCCCGCCAGCCGGTCCAACGTCACCGCGCCGGTGGCGTAGACCACCGCGCCGATGGCCATGAACGCCGCGCCCTTCATCAGGGCATGATTGAACAGGTGGATGATCGCGCCGCTCAACCCCGCCTCGGTCGCCAGCGAAATGCCCAACACCGTGTAGCCGATCTGCGCCACCGACGAATAGGCCAGCATGCGTTTGACGTTTTGTTGCCAGATCGCCGTCAGCGAGGCCAGGAACATGGCCGCCAGCGCCATCGCCATCAACACCGGTTGCAGCGGGAAATGGGCGAACAGGTCGACCTGGCCGAACACCGTGAAGAAGATGCGCAGCAGCACGTAGGCCGACACCTTGGTCGCCGTGGCGGACAGAAATACGGTCACCGCGCTGGGCGCGAAGGTGTAGGCGTTCGGCAGCCACAGGTGCAACGGGAACAGCGCCAGCTTGAGGCTGATGCCCACCGTGAGGAACGCCAGCGCCGCCAGCACGGTGCGCGTGTCCGCCACCGCTGGGATGATGGTGGTGAGATCCTGGATGTTCAGCGTGCCGGTCATCTGATACATCAGGCCGACGCCGATGATGTAGAACGTCGCGCCCAGCGTGCCCATGATGAGGTAACGAAACGCCGCCGTCAGCGCCCGGCGGTCGCGCCCCAGGCTGATCAGCACGTAGCTCGACAGTGACGAAACCTCCAGGAAGACGAACAGGTTGAAGGCGTCGCCCGTAACCGCGATGCCAAGCAATCCCGACAGGCACAGCAGCACCATGGCGTAGAACAGGTAGATGCGGTCGGAGCGCACTTCCTTTTCCACGCTGGACTTGGCGTAGGGCAGCACCACCGCGCCGATGGCGGCGACGATCACCACCACGAACGCGCCCACGGGATCCAACAGGTATTCGATGCCCCACGGCGCGTCCCAACCGCCGATGCGGTAGCGCAGGGTTCCCCGCTCCAGCACGTCGCCCAACAGCTTTACGGCGATGCCCAAAACGCCCCACGAAACGGCCGTCGCCACCGACCACGCGCCGGCGGGGCCGCGCAACAGCACGCACAGCGGCGCCGCCAACAGCGGGACCACCACCAACAGGATCAGCCATGGATCGGAGGCGGGGACGTCGATCATGCGATGTCCTCCTCGTCATGCTCGATGGCCTGGATCTCGTCTTCCTCGACGGTGCCGAATGCGTGCTTGATGCGCACCACCAGCGCCAGCGCCAACGCCGTGGCCGCCACCCCCACCACGATGGCGGTGAGGATCAGGACGTGGGGCAGCGGGTTGGACAGAACCTCGACGCCGTCCTTGAAGATCGGCGCGCTGCCGCCGTCCACCTTGCCCATGGAGATGTAGAACAAAAACACCGACACCTGGAAAATGTTTAGACCCACCACCTTCTTGAGCAGATTGTGCTGGGCGATGACGACGTAGAATCCGCTCATCATCAAAACGATGACGATCCAGTAGTTGAACAGCCCCAGGTGTTCGTCGGCAAGAAGGAAAATGTCCACGTCACCCTCCGTCCGAACCGCGGAAGGGCAGGGTCTCCGCGACGTGCCCGGCGAAAGTGTAGAAGATGGTGATCATGGCCCCGGTGACCGTCATGCCGACGCCCAACTCCACCAGGAAAATGCCCAAGTGCTGGCCGTGCAGCGCCGTGTCGGACAGCACCGAATGGTTGAGGAACTCGCCCCCCAGCGCCATCGCCCACAGGCCCGTACCGCCGAAGAGCAGCACGCCCGAGGCCAACAACGTCCGGCTGGCCCATGCCGGAATGGCCTTGCGCGCGATGTCCACGCCGAAGATCAGGGCGTACAGAATGAACGCCACGGCGAAGATCACGCCCGCCTGGAACCCACCGCCGGGGCCGAAGTCGCCATGGAACTGGACGTACAAGGCGTACAGCAAGATCAGCGGGATCAACAGTTTGGCGATGACGCGCAGCAGGGTTTTTTCAACCATCATCAGACGCTTCCCCCGTCTCCTGGCTGGTCGTCCTTGCGCCGCCGCCGGGCGGATGTGGACGACGGCGCACCCTGGGCCTTGGACCGGCCGAGGATCACCAGGACACCCACGGCGGCGGTGAACACCACCGCCGTCTCGCCCAGCGTGTCGAAGCCGCGATAGCTGGCCAGCACCGAGGTGACGACATTGGGCGGCCCCACTTCGGCGGCGGATTTTTCCACGTAGCGATTGGCGACGTGGTGGTGTATGGGCGCGTGTGGATCGCCGTAACGCGGCATGTCCAGCGTGCCGTAGACCAACAGGCCGCCGGTGAGGACCACCAGCAAAAGCGCCCCCAGCGGCCTGTGGGCATGGGGTTTTTCCCGCTCTTCGCGGATGATCGCCAGCGTGCCCAGCATGAGAACCGTGGAAATTCCCGCGCCGACGGCGGCCTCGGTGAAGGCCACGTCGACGGCGTCCATCACCACATAGGTCACGGCCGCCAACAGGGAATAGACGCCCGACAGCATCACCACCGCGAACAGGTTGCGCAGCCGCACCAACCAAAACGCGGCGGCGGCCATCAACGCCAGCAGGGAGTAGACGATCACGTGCGAGATGGGTCCGTCTCCTCAGGTTGGGCGGGGGCGGGATCCGCCTTGGGCGTGGGGTCCGCCGCCGGGTCGACGCCGCCGTGGATGGCCGCGCGGGCCAGCGCGAACGTGGTGGTGGGCGACGTGAAGAACACGAACGCCAAGATCAGCGCCAGCTTGACGATCACGATGGGTTCCTCGGCTTGAACCATCAGGCCGGTCAGGATCAGGCCCAGGCCCATGGTGTCGATCATTCCCGCGCCGTGCATGCGCGAAAACACGCCGGGCAGGCGCAGGATGGCCACGGCCCCGGTGAAGGCGAAGAACACGCCGGAACCGATGCAGAACCAACTGATCCAGTCGGCGACGGTGAGCGGCCCGGCCATGGTCTGCAAAACCGCCTCCATCATACATCCCCCTCTTCGGCCTGGGGGGATCGCGCCGGATGTCCAAGGTCGCGGAATTTTACGTACTTGGTGACGGCGATGGTGCCGATGAAGTTGATCAGAGCGTACAAAAGGGCGATGTCCAGGAAATCGGGGCGCCCGTCCAGGAAGCCATAGACGGCGATCAGGCCCACCGTCAGCGTGCCCGCCGCGTTGACCGCCAGGATGCGGTCGAACACCGTCGGCCCGGCTACGGCACGGACCATCACCAGCGCCAGGGTGGCGAGAATGCCGACTGCGGCCGCGGAGAACAGCGTCATGGGTGTTCCTTCCCGGAAGGGACGGGAGGCGTGTCCGTCGTTTCGGGCGCGTCCAGGGTGGGCTCGGCGCGCACGGCTTCGGGCGGAGTCGGCGATTTCCCCCCCTCCATGGCGGCGCAGCGCCGGTCCATGATGCGGTTTTCCACGCTCCTGCGCGCGGCGTCGGTGAGCGCGTGCACCGTGAACGTTCCATCCGGGGCCATGGCGATGGTCACGGTTCCCGGCGTCAGGGTGATGGAATTGGCGTAGGCCGTGCGTCCGACCTCGCTGGGCTGACTGGCCTGGGTGGTGAACACCTGGGGTTGGATCTTCAAGCGCGGCCTCCAGATGGCGAACGCCACGGAGACGTTGGATGTGATGATTTTCCACAACAGCCAGGGCCAGTAGAGCAGCGCGCGCGGCCCCATGTGGATGGGGTGGCCTTCGCGGTCGATGACGTCCATGCGGTGCGCCAACCATAGGGTCAACAGCACGGAAATCGCGCCCAGGCCCAGCGGCAACGGCTCGAACATGCCCGACAGCAAGAGCCATAGGACGGATAGAAAAACCCCCAGGGAAATGGCATGCATCACAGGATGTTCACTCCCCAGTCACTCCCCGTAATTCATTCTTGGGAAACCATAAATGCCCGCACCCCATGAGGCAAGAGCGCATCGCGCCAATGCGCGTTTTGTGTGACAGGGCGGATGGCGCGCGCTACAGTCTCGGCCATGTTCGTCAAGGTTTCGAGAGCCGCCGCTTTTTGCGTCCTGGCCGTCCTCGTGGGCGGGGGCGCGTGGTCCCTGGCGGCCTCTCCGCCCGCGCCGCCGGCCGCCGTGACGTTTTCCACGGGCGGCGTCGTGATCGAAACCCGCGCGGGCGCGCGCCACGCCTTCCGGGTGGAACGGGCGCTCACGCCGGAACAGCACACCCGTGGGCTGATGCACCGCGAATCCCTGGCCCCGGACGCGGGCATGCTGTTCGATTACGGCCGCGAACGCTCCATCGCCATGTGGATGAAGAACACGCTCATTCCGCTCGACATGGTGTTCGCCGGCGAGACCGGGCGGATCACCCACATCCACGAAAACGCCAAGCCCGAGGACGTGGCCCTGATCATCCCCCCCGGCCGGATCCGCTACGTGCTGGAACTGCCGGCGGGAACGGCGGAACGGCTCGGGATCTCGGCGGGTGATCGGTTGGTGTTCGATCATGACGGCCGGGGGCGTTAAGCTCTTGCCCAGAACCCGCAAAACGCATAGGTTCGCAGGGACTCGGGGAGTGGCGCAGTCTGGTAGCGCATCTGGTTTGGGAGCTTTGGGGTTATCGCTCTTAACCTGTTGTGTTTTCAATTATTTTCTGTTTTTTTGCTGACGACTGTGGGGGCTTTTGTGGGGACCATCTCCATGGCGGCGCGGACGTCGTCGGTCAGGGCGTGGGCGTAACGGGCCGTGGTGGCGATGTCCGAATGGCCGAGCAGCGCCTGGACGACTTTGAGGTTGCGCGCGTGGCGCAGGATCCGCGTGGCCGTGGTGTGGCGGATGTCGTGGAAGCGGAAGTCCTCGATCCCGGCGGCGCGCAGCGCGGCGCGCCATTCCTTGGTCCAGCCGCTGCTGGAGAACGGGTAGCGTTCACCCTGGCGGCGCTGTTGGCGCCCCCTTTTGCAGATATAGGTGAACACCCGCACCGGGTTGTGGCCGCGCTGGCTTTGCAGCAGGGCGGCGATTTCCCCGGTCATGGGGATCACCTTGTGTTCGCCGCCGGGCTTGCGCGATTTGGCGCGGTAGCGGATGACCATGGCGTCGAAATCGACTTGCCGCCAGGTCAGCGTGATGGCGGTATTCTTCCGCACCCCGGTCAGCAGGCAGAACAGCACCAGGGGGTGAAGATCCGGGCGCAGGTGTGCGAACAGGGATTGCTCCTCGTCCGCCGACAGTTCGCGCACGCGTTGGTCGGATTCCGTCAGCATGTGGACATCCCAGTTCGGCATGTCGTCGATGCGGGTTTTCCAGGCGCGGCCGGCGCGGCGCATGACGCGGCGCAAGACCTCGATTTCGCGGTTGACGGTCGCGGGGGACAGCGCGCACCGGTCGCACCGGCAGGACCGGGGGTGCGTCTTGTCGGCGCGTTTCGACCGCTCGCCACGCCGCCGCATGACAAAATCGGCGACGACGGCGTCGTCGATGTGCGCCAGAAGGCGGCCGCCGCCGATCAGGCGCACCAGGTTTTCGAGCTGATAGTCCGTGGTGGCCTCGGACGGGGTGCCGGCGGCGCGCTCCTGGAAGTAGCGTTCGGCCGCCTCGCCGAGCGTCATGTCGCGCCGGCCGGTGGCGGATGCGCGGCCGTGCTCCGTGACCTGGGCCTTGGCCTCGACGCGGCGCTGGGCCTCTACGGCCTTGGCCGCTTCTCTTTGCGTTTGGCCCGTGCTGCCGCGAAATCGTACACCCGCGACGACGAATTCGTAATGGTAGACATGGCCCCGCCGGTAGACGGACATGGGTGTGTTCCCTCCCGCTGGATGCGTTCGATCTCTTCCGCCGGGACCTTGCGGCGGCGGCCGACAAGCACGTATTTGATGATGCCCTTGGACAGCATGACGCGCAAGGTCTTGTCCGAGATGTCGATCTCGGCCGCCGCGTCCGGTATGCTGTAAAGGCGTTTGCCCATGATTCCGTTTTTTTTTAAAACATCAAAAAAGGCGTTGACACTGTACACCAATGGTGTACGATAGACTTATCAAAGACGCGGTGGGGTTGGCCCGCTGCACGTGGTAAAGGACCAAACCAATGACCATCGAACTGACCCTCGACATCATCGACAACGGCAGCCTCCGCGACGTGATTTACGCCATATACGGCGGCGAAGACGGCAGTTCCTTTGAGGAACTGAGCGACATCTTCGGCGCCGCCACGCTGGGGCTTGGGCACGTTCGCAGCGCCGTCAATCTGATCGGGCCGGACGGCACGATCCTTCATCATGTCAAGGTCACCGCCGACACGCCGCTGTCCGTGCGCCTGCCGGACGACTTGCGCGCCACCTTGGATGCGCTGGTGTGATCGGTGGCGTCTCTCTTTTCCCTGCTCTGTCATGTGTGCGGACTCTCCCAGCGGGAGTCCGCCGCGTTCCTTGACGCCCGGGAGGACACGATTAAGTCGTGGTCGTCCGGCCGCCGCCAGGCCCCGGACGGCGTGATCGGGCAGTTGGCCGAACTGGCCGACGCCATCGACGCGGCTGCGGACCGGCTGGTGGCGGCCGTGGCGGACAATGCCCCGCCCGGGGACGGCGTGATCGAATTGGGCGTGGCCAGCGACGACGCCGAGGCGCAATCCATCGGCTGGCCGTGCGTCGGCGCGCACCGCGCGGCGCTGGGCCTGGCCGTGGCGCGCGGCATGGCCGAGGGCTACACCTTCGCCATCGTGCCGCGTGGATCGACGGTGGCGACGGCGGCGGCGGCGGACGTTCATGATTTGCACCAATAAATCCCTCCTTTACGCCGCCCCATAGCGGGGCCGGCGATCTCTCACAAGTTCAATCCGCTCCCCGATCCAGCGCATGACCGGAACCGCCATGGAATTGCCCAGGGCCTTGTAGCGGGGGCCGTCTGGGCAATCGGCGGAGTCCTTTCCGCGCCAGGGGATTTGGGTGTAGTCGTCGGGAAAACCTTGGACCCGCTCGCACTCGCGTGGCGTGAGGCGGCGCACGGCCATATCATTCAGGACGTGGGGCTTGTCGCCGCCCCCGCCGCCGGTGCGGATCGCTGGGCAGACATCGCCAGAGAGTTCCGCCGTCGCGCCGCCTTCGCGTCCGCGCAGGGATACCGCCACCGCCATGCCGTCAGCCTTGCCCTTATCCAGCGTCGGGGTCACTGGTGAGGGGTTCATGCTGTTGGAGGCCGATGCCTTGGACTGGAAGGCCAGCGGCACAATCGGCGTGCCGCGCCCCGTGCCGTCTTCACTGGCGTCGAAGCCTTCGCCGCGCAGAGTGTGAGCCACGAACGTCTGTCCGTCCGGGTCCAGGCGTCCGGTCGCCGTCCGGCTCGCCGTCAAGGCGTGTCCGACTTCCCCGGCCCCGTCAATGCCTACGGGTTGGATATATCCGGTTGCGGCCCCGTGGGCGCCGGGGTCTGAGCCACCCGTTGAAGCGCGCGCCTCAAGGGTTCCGGCAAATCCCGCCCCCGCTTCTCGGCGCGTCGCAGTATCCCCGCGCAGGCTTTCGCGCTCAAATAGAACCGCGTGGGCAGGTCGCCAGTCTCCAAGACGTCCGACAACGAACACACGGCGGCGGCGCTGGGCCACTCCGAAGAATTGAGCGTCAAAAACGCGGAGTGCGTACCCGTAGCCGAGTTCTGAAAGTCCGGCCAGGAAGGCGTTGAGCGCGTGTATTTCTTCTGAATCGTACTCGTCTTCAGTTTCCATCGCTTGTCCGTCGCGCTCCATATCCATAGGTGGCGGCGGTGGACATGGATCGGGCGCGTCGTGGCTGGTGCTTGATAGGACGCCGGGGACGTTTTCCCAAACCAGCCAGTCGGGCCGGTATCGTTCAGCAATTCCAAGATAGACGAGGGCCAGGTTGCCACGCGGGTCAGCCAGTCCTTTTCTGAGTCCGGCGACGGAGAAACTTTGGCACGGCGTTCCGCCGACGAGAACATCGATATTTGCATCGGGCCATTCCTTGTATTTGGTCATATCGCCCCAATTCGGGGTGTCGGGATAGTGGTGCTTGAGGACGGCAGACGGGAATTTTGCGATCTCGGAATAGGCCACGGCGCGCCAGCCGAGGGGTTCCCAGGCGACGGTCGCGGCTTCAATTCCCGAGCAAACCGAAAGGTATTTCATGTGCCTCTCCCGACTCTATAACCTGCGCGACACAAAGGTGCAGGCCTTGCGCTGGGTCCCGTCGGGGCAGTCGCATTCTCCTGAATCCAACCCGCACACTGTGCATTTACAATCGAGCGGGCAGTGACGCCCTGTGGCGTGGGGCTCGCCGTCACGGTTCTGCGGGCACTCCGGATGGATGCAGTCGCCGTCGCGCCCGGCGCGGCAGCATTCTCCAGCGTCAACGCGGCGCTGGAATTCGTCACCGTTCTCAGACGAACTGTCCCGCAACTCATCCCATTGGATCAACACGCCCTCGAACGGCAGGCCATGGGTCTTGTCGAACCACGCCGCCATGTCGGACCAATCCCTGAACCCATCCGCTCGGGCGAAGTTGTCGAGGTCAGGGCGGGTTCTGATCCAGCCGTCGCCCCCGTCAACAATGACGAGCGCGGCATGCAGTTCGATGGGGCGAACATCGCTGCAACGCGCATTCAAGAGCTTGCGGCACGATTTGGTCCGCATGCCCGTGTACAGCGCCAGGATGTCGCCTCGTTTGGCGGGCATCCGCCCGTCTTTGCGGAGCGCGCGGATCGTCTGGCGTTTCACGCCGTTCTTCACGGCTTCGGCGAACTGGTTTTTGAAGTTGATGGCCGGCATGGCGTTAATCCTTTTTGTGCTTGGCGACGGACGTGATCGAAATAGCGTCTTCTATCGCTTTTGCGGTTTCGCGAAGCTTTTCAACCCGCGGCCTCGTTAAAACGTAATTTGATCTTCGGTTAGGGCTTCCGGCCCGTCGTCTTCGTCGCGGACCATGTAGAACCCGCCGCACTCTGGGCAATCGAACGCCGCCCAACTCTCGTAGGCATCTTGCATTTGTATCTCTTCGTAGCAGTGCGGGCATTGCTCCCACCGGATCGACGGGTGATCGCGCTCAACCTTTCCCATACCGCCACAGTTGCCGCACGGTTTGGTGGTCGGCTTCCCGTCCTTCATGCCCGCAACAAACTCCCGAGCCCCGTGACACTTGGGGCATTCTTCGGTTAGTCCTGGAAGGCTTGTCAGGTCGCCAGCGTCGATCAAATTTTTGGCTGACTTCTTGTTCATCATTTTGATCCCGTCGAATCTGATATCTTTTCTTCCTCAAGAACGCGGTCGTACAAGTCCAACACGGCCGTCTTCTTAGCTCGTGAGTTCACCACAACACGGGTCCAACACTCTGGTCATGACGGGAACTCCGTACTGTTGGCGATTTTCAGCAGCACGTCGGCGTGGGGCCGAGACGAACGGCCTGGGTCGTCTTTGCGGTGCCGAAATGTGTCCAGCAAGGCTTCGGACACGGCGCTCTCACAAATGTCTTCTTGGCTCATCCCTGTTTCCAGAGACTCCATATGAAGACGGCGCGCCGTTGCGTCATCGATGTAGACGTTAACTATTGGCATCGGTGTCTCCTTTGACCGTTGCTGACCCTTGGCAATTAGGGTCCATACATGCAGCCGCCAGCCCGGCAAACCCACACTTAGGGCAGGTCGGCTCGTCTTGGGCGGAGACGGACGTGATCAAACGCCAATTCTGATGATCCCAGCACACATCACACTGGGTAGGTTTTTCCGCCCCGCACGTCTCACATGATCGTTCTGAATGTGGAAATGAACCGCGCAGCAATTCAGTGGCGCGGTCTGGCGTGATACCCAACGCTGTGTTCATCACCCCGGCTGCGGCCAACGCTTCAAGTTCTGTGTCAAATATTGGTGCGCGGGCATGGCGGAAACCTTCCTCTCCGTCATATACCTCCGCCAAGCCAAAGCCTGACCCGTGGCGTCCAGGAACTGCCGTGTAGGCCATGTCCTTCCCTGCCGCGTTGCGAACGGCTAGAGCAAATTCGACGGCTGAATGGGTTTGATCAAACATTGTCGTTTACCTTGTTTTCTTTGGGTTGTTGTAGGGACGTATTCATGCCGCCCCCCTTCCATGCGGCGTAGCGGTATTCAGGCCACGGCACGGTTTTGCAAATTCGACCATTCACCCACCGGGCAAAGGCTTTCTGATATGGTTGCGTCTTGTCGAACGGCATCACGAACGGATCCGCACCCCATCCCAAAATGGTGTGGACGCGGTGCAAGTCCTGTTCGGGCGTGCTGTGGAAGCCGATCAGAACATAAAACTGCATCATCCACGGTTTGATGCCTGCCGCCTTGCAGCGGTCCAGGCCGCGCTTAATCAGGCGTTCGTCCTTGGGACTGTCCCAGGCGAAGGTGATTTTCTTGGCCGTGCCTTTGGTGTTGGTGAACCTCACCGTCGCCAGGGCCTTGGCCTGTTCCTCGTTGATGGTGCGGATGTTCAGGCCCTGATTAAAGTTCACGCGCAGGTCCAGCGCGCGCATTTCGTCCAGGCGCGCGCCCCACTCCGGGTTGCCGAAGAAGTCGTTGTCAAGAAGTATCAGTAAATCACTGTCCTGGACGATCAAATCCTTGATGGTCGATGCCGATGCAGGCCGGCCTTCCTTCCGGGGGACCACACAGAAATCGCACCGGCGGCGGCATCCACGCATGGAGAAACCGACGTTCCCCTTGAAGCCGGGATACAGCGAATAGTCTGGTTGCAGCGCCTCGATTTCAGGGGGGAGTGTTTTGCCCAGGTCCACGCCCGTGCCGCCGATCTCCATCTGGTCGGGGTCGAGGTATGGGCTTTGCG
>JADGBG010000041.1 GCA_015231605.1 Alphaproteobacteria bacterium
GGGTTCGTCGTCGCCCAGGTAAAGAAGTCCGCCATTCGCCATCCTCCGATTCCACGGTGCAACTATGGCATGGAGACGGTTATGAGTCACTCTTTATGAGAGGGTGTCGAAGGGCTGGACCCCCGCCTGCGCGGGGGTCCAGGGTTGATAAACATTGGCCGGGTTCGGCTTACCGCGCCCCCAGCACCGTCACCGACTTGACGATCACGTCGGCGCCGGTGTTGCTGAGTTCCAGGCCGGTGAAGGCGTCGCGGAAGGCGGCGTCGCGGGTGGTGACGTGGGTCTTGCCGTCCACCGAAACGGTCATGCGGCCGTCCGCCGTGCGGGTCCAGTCCAGCGTGTGGACCTTTTGATCCTCAAGCCCGTCGAAGCCCGCGGTTTCGATCACCGCCGCGCCCCGCGCGGTGACGCGCAGCAGTTCGAGCCGCGCGGTGCGGCCGGTCTGTTTGGGGATGTAGTTGAGTCTATAGCCCGCGCCCGCGTCGCCTTGGGTCACGGCGAAGGCGAAGCCGCCCTGGTCGCTCCACGACGACAGTTCCGACGTCATGGCGAAGGCGTTGGGAATGGCGGCGCGGGTGGTCAGCCGCGCGGTTTCTCCTTGGGCCGGCGCGCTGGCGGCGGGCGCGGCCTGGCCGCCGCCGTTTTGCGCCTTCGCGCCCAGCACCGCGCCGAGGATGGAAATGGCCAGTTCCTCCTTGGACACCTTGCGCGGCTCACCCGCCGTCTGGGCCTGGCCCGCCTCCGCCCGCGAACGCAGGCCATAGCCGCTTTCCACCCAGAACTTGCCCGATTGCAAGGTCCACGCCGGATTGCGGTCGAAATCGCCGTCGCGGAAATCGTCGGACAGAATGCTCGTCGTCCAGGGGCGCGAGTAGCGCGCCATCAAATCGCGCAGGTCCTGCAAAAACACCCGGTCGGCCGCCTTGGCCTTTTCGGCGGCGTCCACCAGGGACTTGAGGTCGGTCAGCAGATTTTCCGTGGACGCGGACGCGCTGGCGGGGGGCGCGGACGAACCCGGCGGGGCCCAGGTCCCATAGCGGCCGGTCTCGGCCAAGGCGGCCGTGGCGCACAGCGTTGCGGCGGCGATCAGGGTTGCGGCGGTCCGTTTCATGTGCTCATCCCTCCCTCAGGTTCTGCAAGGCGTCTTGGTGGGCGCGCGCCGAGGCCGGCCCGAAACAACACAATATCACACGTTCGGGTTTGGTGTTGCGGTTCAGGAAATCCGCCACCGCCGCCACGGCGACGCGGGCGGCGCGGTCCGCCGGAAACCCGTAAATGCCGGTGGAAATGGCGGGAAAGGCGATGGCGGCAAGGCCGTGATCGCGGGCCAGTTCCAGGGACCGCGCATAGGCCGAGGCCAGCAGCCGGTCTTCGTCCGCGCCGCCACCCCGCCACACCGGGCCGACGGCATGGATCACGTGGCGCGCGCGGAGGCCGTACCCGCCCGAAATCTTCGCCCCACCGGTCACGCATCCGCCGAGCCGGCGGCATTCGCGGTCCAGTTCCGGCCCGGCCGCGCGGAAGATCGCGCCGCACACGCCGCCGCCCGGCAGCAGATGGTCGTTGGCGGCATTGACGACGGCGTCCACGTCCAGGGTGGTGATGTCGGCGTCGACGACGTGGATGCGAGCGAGATGGTCCGCCGCGCCGCGCGCCATCACGACCTCAGTCCTGCAGGGCCGCGAGACACGCGCCCCGGTCGGCGTTGGTCCCGCCCGGGCCGCGCGCGTCGAAATGCGCCACCCGGGGGTGGGCGGCGACGTCGTCTTCATACAAGAACACGTTCAGCACGCACTCCCGGTTTTTGTATTGCCACATGTGCGCGTGCTGGTCGTGGCGCACGAACGCCGGCGCGCCCAGCTTGGCCTCGAGCCATCCGGCGCTTTGGCCCAGCAACTGGGCGGTGGTGATGCGCGGTTTCTCGGGCTTCGCCTGGGGGGCGTCGACCGTTTGGGGGGTGACGGCGGGGGGCTGGTCGGGCCCGGGTCCGCCACCGCACGCCGCCGCCAAGACGGCCACGCCGGCCAGAGCCGAAAAGACGCCGGGGCGCATCATTGGCCGTCCGCCCGTCCGATGGCCGGAGGCTTGGTCGCGTCGATGGCTTTGGGTCCGGCGGGCTGGGAAGGCCCTGCCGCGGCCTTGGTCGGCAGGTTGTCGCGCTCGCGCCAGGCTTCGAACAGGTGCACCATGGCGGCGGTGGCGATCACCGGCGCGATCAGGTTGAGGATCGGCACCGTCAGCATGAAGGCGAAGCCAACGCCCGCCAGGAACAAGGCTCCACGCCAGCGCAGCCGTAAATCCCGCGCGGTCGCCACGTCAAGCCGGCGGAACGCCACCAGCTCGAAATATTCGCGGCTGATCAGATAGCCGTTGAGCGCGTAGTAGACGAACGGAAACAACGGCGTCAGCAGCAACGGCAGGCACAGGATGTTGAGACCCACCGTCACGCCCAGGAATTTCAGCGCGGGACCGATGCCCTCCATCACGCTGATTCCCGGCGCCAGGGGCAGGGCCGGATAGTGGCGCTGTTCGACCGCCGCCACCACGTCGTCCAGCATCAACGAACCGATGGCGGTGACCACGGCGGGGAACAAAAACCAGGTAAGCAGCATCACGCCGAACTGGGCGACGACGTCGAAGAATGCCTCCAGCGGCCCGATGGCGATGAAGGTGGTGGCCTTGAGCACGACGGTGATGGTGATGTACAGCCCGACGAAGATCGCCAACGACGCGCCGATGGATTTCCACACCACGGCGCGGGTCTTGGGATCGGACAGTTGTCCGAACGCCCGGAAGTATGCGGTCAAGATACGGCCCATGCGGTGTGCTCTCCCCGTTTCAGGACGACGGACATGGTCAAGACATAACCGCCAACCGGCCCCGGCGCAAGGGGAGCCCCCTCACCCCCCGCGCCGGGCGGCGGTCATTTTTTCTTTTTCTTCTTCTTGTCCTTGGACTTGTCTTCCTTGGGCGTGGCGGCGTCGATGTCGATCCCGGCTTCGCGGGCCTGGGCGCGCTCGATGCCTTCCTTGATCAGGCGATGCGCCTCTTCGGCCTCGCTCCAGCCCGTGACCTTGACCCACTTGCCCTTTTCCAGGTCCTTGTAGTGGGCGAAGAAGTGGGCGATCTGCTCCAACAGGATCGGGCGGATCTGGCGATACGACGATACTTCCTGATAATACGGGTGCAGACGGTCCACCGGCACGCACAGGATCTTTTCGTCGATGCCGCTTTCGTCCTCCATCAGCAACACGCCGATGGGACGGGACGGAATGACGGTGCCCGGGGCCACCGTGTGCTGACCCAGCACCGCCGCGTCGACCGGGTCGCCGTCGTCGGAAAGGGTATGGGGGATGAAGCCGTAGTTGCACGGATAGTGCATGGCGGTGTGCAGGAAGCGGTCCACGAACATGGCGCCGGACGCCTTGTCCAGTTCGTACTTCACCGGGGTGCCGCCCATGGGCACTTCGATGATGACGTTGCATTCGTACGGCGCGTTGTCGCCGATGGGAAGTTTGGTGATGTCCATTGCGGGGCTCTTCGTTCAAGAGGAAGGGAGGCGGATTATACGCCAGGCGTTCCGGGATGACCAGTTCAACGCCGCGCCACGATCCAGATCAGCGCCATCGGCACGATCCCCATCGCCGCGGTGCCCAGGAAGAACGGCGCATAGCCGAACGCGTCCACCGCGACGCCGGAATAGCCCGCGATCAGTTTCGGCGCCAGCATCATCAGCGAGCTGAACAGCGCGTACTGGGTGGCGGTGAAGCCCTTGGCCGTCAACGACGACAGATACGCCACGAACGCCGCCGCCGCGATCCCGCCGGACAGGTTGTCGGCGCTGATCACCGCCATCAGCACCCAGATGTGCGGCCCCATTCCGGACAGCGCCGCGAACAGCGCGTTGGTCGCCACCACCAGTCCCGCGCCCAGGAACATCGTGCGCGCAATGCCGAAGCGCGCGGTCAACACGCCGCCGACGAAGCCGCCGACGATGGTGGCGATCAGACCGAAGCCCTTGGAGACGCGCCCGATGTCCTGCTTGTCGAAGCCGAGATCCACGTAGAACACGTTGGCCATCACGCCCATCACGATGTCGGAAATGCGATAGGTCGAAATCAGCAGCAAAATCACCAGCGCCCGGCGGCCGTACCGGGTGAAGAAATCGGCGAACGGCGCGACGTAGGTCTCATGGGCCACGTCGCGGCCGACCAGTCCCAGGCGCACCAGCGCCACGCCGGTTCCCGCCGCCACTGCGGCGCCCAACCCCAGCCGTGCCGCGCCGCCCGAAAATTCACCGAGCGGCAGCCCGGCCGCCAGCGCGAACGCCAGCGCGAAGGCCCCGGCCATGGCGACGAAGAGCGCGAAGAATCGGACATAGTCCGCCGCGCCGTCCAGCATTCGTCCGACACCGTTGGCGGTGTCCGGTTCGCGGATCGCAAGGGTGGTCAGCACGCCCACGCCCATCAGTCCCGCCATCGCCAGATAGGTCGTGCGCCAGACGGCATGGTCGTAGCCGGGCGCGGTGTCGAGAAAGCCCGCGATCTCCAACGCGCCCGCGCCCGCCGCCAGCATGCCGACCCGGTAGCCCGCGATGTAGGCGGCGCTCATCAAGCCTTGGAGGTCGGCCTCGGCGGACTCGATTCGGTAGGCGTCGATGACGATGTCCTGGGTGGCCGAACTGAACGCCAGCGCCACCGCGCCCAACGCCATGGCCGGAAGGTTGACCAGCGGATCGGTGGCCGCCATGAACACGATCGCCGCGATGATCAGCGCCTGCGCCACCAACATCCACGCGCGCCGCCGTCCCAACGCGCGCGCCAGCACCGGAACCGGCAGGTTGTCGATCAACGGCGCCCACACGAACTTGAAGCCGTAGGCCAAGGCGGCCCAGCTGAAAAAGCCGATGGTGGCGCGCTCGACGCCCGCTTCGCGCAGCCACACCGACAGGGTGGCGAACACCAGCAACAGCGGCACCCCCGCGCTGAAGCCCAAAAACAGCATCGCCAGCACGCGCGGCGTGAAGAACGCGCGTGTGCTCTCGGCCCAGCTACGATGCGGCTTTTCGTCGAGAAGGTCGGTCATGCGGGTCCCCATGGAATGCGGGACCAGTGTGCACGTCCGGCCTTGCCATCGGGTTAAGACGAGCGGCCGGGAATTCCCGGAAGGCGAGGACCGAAAAAGAAATATCGTGTTCGCAACCGATTTATCACCGTTCCGTCCCATCCCCGTCATGAACGGGGCGTAGAAAGATGTCCATGCGGAATTTCGAATAGGATTGGAGATACGGAACATGGGTTACGATCAAAAACGAATACGCGAGGACGTTCTATCGGTCATTGAGGCGGGGAATGTGGAGCGGGCCGTCGAGAATTGGATTTCCCTGCGCCAATCCATGCCCGGGGGATGTTCGCGGTGCACACATGTGGAAATGGGACAATCCGCGGACTGCCGTTTGTGCATGGAGTCCAAATTGCTGATGATGAGTCTGTATTCGGGAGACACGGTCGGTATCGGCGCGTCGTTGCTGAACGGCGTGCGGGCGATGAAAGGCATGGCGTATGCCTAACGCGTTATGCGAAAACAAAACCGTAGAATTAGGAGTCAGACCATGGATGTCATCACCGTTTCCGGCCGTCTCGAAGCCCGTACGGCCGTGAAACCGCGTTTGGCGGTCATATGCCCCGACGGCGAAGACACGGAACGCTTTTCCATCTTGCGCGACAGAATCCGTCAACTGGAGCATGAATTGGCGGAGGAGCGCCGGCGTTGCGATCTGCAGGAAAAATACATCGCCATGGCCACGCATGAACTGCGCAATCCGCTGGCCGCCATCCACGGGACCGCGCAGCGCGTCATGCGCACGACGAACGACGAAGACACGGTCAAGCGCATGGGCAAGATCCGCACGACCATCATGCGCATGAACGCGTTGATCGACAAGACGCTGTATCTGTCCCGCCTGTCCGCCGACACCCTGGAAATGAATTCGCGCCTGAACGATTTCCGGGCGATTCTCGAGACCGCCGTCGCAATACAGTCGGAAATCACCCCCGGCCACGCCATCCACCTGGAATTCACCCAAGACCCCGGGGAAATCATCTGCGATTCCGTGTTGATGGAACATGTGTTCACCAATCTTTTCTCCAACGCCATCAAATATTCACCCGACTCGCCGCACATCGAGGTCGCGGTCGGGATCAGGCACGGCTTCCTGGTGACGACGGTGTGCGATTTTGGCATCGGCATTCCGGAACGGGACCGTCCCAATCTCTTTCGGCGGTTCATGCGCGCCAGCAACGCGGTTGATTTCCGGGGCACGGGTATCGGTTTGAGCATCTGCAAGGAAATCGTCGATCTGCACGGTGGCGCCATCGGCGTCGAAAGCGTCGAGGACGAGGGTACGACGGTCACCGTCTGGTTGCCGATTTAGACGATCCCTCGTAGACTTTCGCCACGATTGACCGCGACGGGGCATGCGGAGCATTGCGTCATGGGCCGGTTTTGGACCTGGATGTGGGAAGGCCCGGACGACCACCGGGTGGCGACGGCCCTGTTTCTCAAGGGGCTGGCGCTGATCTACGGGGTGGCGTTCGTCTCGTTGATGGGACAGATCGAAGGCCTGTCCGGCTCTCAAGGCATTCTTCCGCTGGCCGAGGCCCAGGCCAACCAGGCGCGGCATCTGGGGTGGGAACGCTTCCTCGCCTTCCCCAGTCTGTTCTGGCTGAACGCGTCCGACGCCGCCCTGGTGGGCGCGGCGGGGGTGGGCGCGGCGGCGGCGGCGTTGGCGCTGTTGGGGGTGTTTCCGCGCGCGATGTTCCTTGCGTGTTACGTCCTGTATCTGAGCCTTTATCACGCGGGGTCGATCTTCCTCAATTTCCAGTGGGACACGCTTTTGCTGGAGGCGGGCTTCCTCGCCATCTTCCTGGCGGGCGGCGGCGCGCGCCTGGTGGTGGGAATGATGCGGCTGTTGCTGTTCAAGCTGCGCTTCCTGTCGGGGGTGTCCAAGCTCACCAGCGGCGATCCGGCGTGGAGCTCGCTGTCCGCGGTGATGGCGTATTTCGAGGTCCAGCCCCTGCCGCACGTGGGCGCGTGGTACGCCCACCAGCTGCCCGAAGTGGTGTTGCGTTCCGGCGCGGCCCTGGTGCTGTTCGTGGAACTGGTCGTGCCGTTCTTCTTTTTGATGCCGCGCTCCTGGCGCATGGCGGGGGCGTGGATGACCATCGCGTTGCAGCTGATGATCCTGGCGACGTCGAACCACAATTGGATCAACATCCTGACCATCCTGCTGTGCCTGTTCCTGTTCGACGACAAGGCGCTGGCGGGATGGGCGCCCCGGCGCTGGCGGGATGGCGCAGCCGGATCCATGGCGACCGGGATGCGTCTTCTTTTCGCGCCGCTGGCCGCCGTGATTCTGACCACCAGCGCCGCCCAGGTGTATTGGATGGTGATCGACAAGCACGCCACCGGGTGGTCGCGGACCCTGGAAACGGTCGCGGGCGGCTTCGCCGTCGCCAACCGCTACCACGTGTTTCCCACCATGAAACCGGAACGGCTGGAGCTGGTGATCGAAACGTCGCCGGACGGACGGACGTGGCGGCCGCTGAAGTTCAGGTACAAACCGGGCGATCCGTCCGAACCGCCCCGCTTCGTGCTGCCGCACCAGCCGCGCCTCGATTGGCTGTTGTGGTTCGTGCCCGTGGGAAACCCGGAATTCATGCTGGTCTACGAGCGCTTCCTGGGGCGGCTCGCGGAAGGCTCGCCGCCGGTTCTGGCGCTGTTGCCCCCGGACGCCGCGGCGGGCGGTCCGCCCCGCTTCGCGCGCACACACCTGGCGCTCTACCGGTTCACGGATTTTGAAACCCGCGCCCGGACGGGGCGGTGGTGGACCGTGACGCCCCGCGTGCCGTTTCCGCCCTTCTGATCGCCCCGATTCTCCCCGATTTCCATTGAATGAGGTGGCGAAAGGTTTATAATGATTTCAGATTATGAGGGGGGGAGCCGGATATCGCGTGGACCCGGGGGGGGCAGATGCGACATCTTTTTCACACGCTATGTGTTCTGTTGGCGCTGGGTGTTGTTTTGGGCGTGGGCGGAACGGCCCGCGCGGACAAGCCCGTCGCGCCCGACGCCGTCGCCGGCGCGGAATTGGTTGACGCCGCCCGCGTGGTGGAACTCGCACAGAGCCGGTCCGATCTTGTCATTGTCGACGCCAGGCGCGGCGAGGAATTCGCCAAGGGCCACATCGAGGGCGCGGTGAATCTGTTGGACGCCGACATGACGGAGGCGCGCCTGCGGGCCGTTCAGCCGGACGCGGCCGGGCCCATCGTGTTCTATTGCAACGGTCCACGGTGCCTAAGGTCTTCCAACGCGGCGGCCAAGGCGGTGTCGTGGGGATACACCCAAGTCTACTGGTTCCGGGGGGGATGGAGCGCTTGGGTCGAGGCCCGCTATCCCATGTCGTTTTGAAATCCCGGATGCACGGACTGTCCGTTCGCGCCCTGATCGTGGCGGGCCTGTTGGCGTTGTTCGCCGCGACCCTGGCGCTGACCTATGTCTCTGAGCGCAACTATGAAACCGCCGCGCGCGACAGCGAGGAGCGTTTTTTTCGCAAGGTCGCGGCCATCGCCGCCCATCAGGTGTTGCAGAATCTCCAGTCGGACGTGGTGGCGTTCGGTTCGCACTTCCTGGCGCGCACCGAGTTCGTCCAGGGCTTCGGCCACGCCACCAACACCGGCTATGCCGAATCCCTGGAACTGGCCTTGCAGGATCCCTTCGTGTCCGGCCACGTCAACGCCGCCACCGTCAGTCTGGAAGCCTTGCGGGTCTATGACGCGGACTGGAACCTGTTGGCGACGGGACGCGAACGGGGCGTCATGAACGTGGACGATTTCGCGCTGCCCGCCCGGCCCAACGCCGTGGTTCAGAAGGCCCGGGTGCGGACCGGCAACGACCGGCTGCGCGCGCTTGGCGGGGGGTGGGCGTTCGAGCGGGGCGCGTTCTATTCGGTGATCCTGCCCATCGGCGGGCTGACGGTGCGGGGGTATCTGGAAGTCGTCGTCAATCCCGCCCTCAATCTGACGCGGCTGGAAGATCTGATCCGCCACCCGGTCACCGTGCGCGACCTGGTAACGGACAAGGTTCTGCACACAGGCGCGCCGCCGGACGCGGAGCACGACCTGACGATAACCCACACGCTGGAATCGGTGGACGGCCGGGCGCTTTACGCGCTGGACGTCCATGTTTCCAACGCCCGGTTCCTGGCCGAAATGGACAAGCACCGCCGGGACGCGGTACTGGCTTCCGGCGCGGTCAGCGGCGCGGTGCTGCTGATCGTGCTGGTGGTGCTGGAAACGTTTCTCATCCGCCCCATGCAGCGGCTGCGCCACGACATCCACGGCCAGATCGAACGCTTCACCGGCGATCCGGTGGCGACCCGCGGCATTCGCGAATTCCGCGACCTGGCGGTGGACTTCAACCACCTGATCGGGGTCGCCAAGCGCCAGAGCCAGAGCCTCGAGGAATTGTCGCTCACCGACGACTTGACGGGCCTGCCCAACCGGCGCGCGCTCAACAATTTTCTCGCCGCCGAACGCATCCGCGCCCAGCGCGCGGGCAAGCCCGTGTCCGTCATCATGATGGATATCGACTGTTTCAAACTGTACAACGACCATTACGGCCATCAGGACGGCGACGCCTGCCTGCGTCAGGTGGCCGAAGCCATCCAGGCCGCCGTGCCGCGCGCCAGCGACTTCGTCGGGCGGTATGGGGGCGAGGAGTTCACCGTGGTTCTGCCGGACACCGAACCGGACGGCGCGGCGGAGGTCGCGGAACGCATCGCCCAATCCGTGCGGGACCGCGCCATTCCCCACGCCAAGAACACCGCCGCCCCGGTGGTGACGTTGAGCCTGGGCGTGGCCACCTGCCGCACGCACCGGGAAATCTGCCTGGATTGTCTGATCGCGCGGGCGGATCAGAACCTCTATGACGCGAAAACCCTGGGCCGCGACCGGGTGGTGGCCGCGTGATCGCCGTTCATGCCGTCACCCATATAACACATAATTATTGCTGTTAAATAATATTCATACACAACAATAATGCTGGTAATATAAATGCGGATCGACTAAAATTCCGGACGTGACGGATCGTGGGGGCGATTCGCACGGCGACACGAAGGGTTCCCGTGACGGGTGTCACAGTCCCGCAACAGGAACCGCATACAATGGTTGCGATGCAAAAGCCCGGTGGACACAACGCCGGACGCATCCAGGGAGGTAGACCATGAACGCCCACCCCATCGACATGGCCTTGCGGATGATTGCGCCCACGGCTCCTTCGGCGACGCCATCCGCCAGTGGCGCACCCACATGGCGGCGGAATGCGTCTGCGCGCGCGAATGCCTTTTGCCGGGGCAGAAGCGCACGGAAGGCCAGTGCACCCGCTGTCTGGTGCGCGAACTGAGCGCCTTGGCCGACGGCATGCCGGACGTGTCGGACTGCGCCGACAAGTGCCGCTTGCTGGCCAGCCGCTTCAAGTCATGGCAGGACGCCCGCGTCAGAACGGCGCTGCACTGAACGCCGCCTAATCCGCGAAACGCACCCGCGCACGGGCTGCCTTGAGGGCGCCCGTGCGTTTCTTTTGCTCGACCCGCTTTTGTTTCGCCGCCCTTGACGGCTTGGTGGGCCGCCGGGTGCGGGGTTCGACGGCGGCGGCGCGCAGCAGGTCCGCCAGACGTGCGCGCGCATCGCGGCGGTTGGCCGCCTGGGTGCGGTGCGCGTGCGCCTCGATCACCACCACGCCGTCCGCCGTCATGCGCCGCCCGGCCAGCCGCTTCAGCCGCAGAAACATCGGCGCGGAAATTTCCTCCGAACCGGCCGCGTCGAACCGCAACTGCACCGCCGTCGCCACCGTGTTGACATTCTGCCCCCCGGCACCGGGCGAACGCACGAACGCCTCGACCAATTCGTCGTCGGCGATGGATAGGGTGGGGGTGACGTCTAGCATGGGAAAAGGATATCGCCTTTGTGTGGCCGTTGAAACAAGTGGAATCGGACATAAACCCTGGATTCCCGCCTGCGCGGGAATGACGATGGTGGGACTGAGCGGATCGCCCAAATCAACACCGTCACCCCCGCGCAGGCGGGGGTCCAGGGGCGGCTTGCGCTGGGGTGTGCGGCGCAAGAAAAACGGGGCCTTTCGGCCCCGTTCTCGTAGTTTCGGTTGAAGGCCTTACCCTTCCGCGTCGGCCTTGCGTTGCTCGCGCTTGCGTTCGTGGGGGTCGAGGTGGCGTTTGCGCAGGCGAATGTTCTGCGGGGTGACTTCCACCAGTTCGTCGTCCTGGATGTAGGCGATGGCCTGTTCCAGGCTCATGCGGCGCGGCGGCGTGAGGCGGATGGCCTCGTCGGTGCCGCTGGCGCGTACGTTGGTCAGCTGCTTGGCTTTCATCGGGTTGACTTCGAGGTCGCCCGGGCGCGAATGTTCGCCGATGATCATGCCTTCGTAGACCTTGACCTGCGAGCCCAGGAATAGCGGCCCGCGCCCTTCCAGGTTGGCCAGCGCATAGGCCACCGTGACGCCCGGCGCGTTGGAGATCAGCACCCCGTTGCGCCGTCCCGGCAGCTTGCCCATGTAGGGGGCGTAGTCATGGAACACCCGGCTCAGGATGCCGGTGCCGCGCGTTTCGGTGAGGAATTCGCCCAGATAGCCGATCATGCCGCGCGCCGGAACGTGGAACACCAAGCGCGTCTTGCCCGCGCCGCTCGGGCGCATTTCCTTCATCTGGCCTTTGCGCAGAGACAGCGCCTCGACGACGATGCCGGAGTATTCCTCGTCCACGTCGACGGTGACTTCCTCGATGGGCTCCAGGCGGTTGCCGTCCTCGTCCTCGCGGATCAGCACGCGCGGACGCGAAATGGTCAGTTCGAAGCCTTGACGGCGCATCTGTTCGATCAGCACACCCAGCTGGAGTTCGCCGCGGCCGGCGACCTCGAAGGCGTCCTTGTTGTCCGATTCGGTGATGCGCAGCGCGACGTTGCCTTCGGCCTCGGCGTACAGGCGGTCGCGGATCATGCGCGACGTCACCTTGCTGCCCTCGGTTCCGGCCAGCGGGCTGTCGTTGACGCTGAACGTCATGGCCAGCGTCGGCGGATCGACCGGCTGGGCCTTGAGCGGAACGGTCACGCTGGTTTCGCACAGGGTGTCGGCCACGGTGGCCTTGGCCAGGCCCGCGATGGCGACCAGGTCGCCGGAATGGACTTCGTCGGCGGGCACGCGGTCCAGGCCCCGGAACGCCAACAGCTTGGTGATGCGGGCCTGTTCGATGACGTCGCCCGTGCGGCTCAGCGCGTGAATGGTCATGCCCGGCTTGGCGACGCCGGTTTCGACCCGGCCGGTCAGCACGCGGCCCAGGAACGGATCGGATTCCAGCGTGGTGGCGAGCATGGAGAACGGCGCCTTTTCCACCACCTTGTGGGGCGGCGGCACGTGGGCCAGGATGGTGTCGAAAATGACGTGCATGTCGTCCCTGGGCCCGTCCGGCTCCAGCGCCGCCCAGCCGTGCTTGGCGGACGCGAAGATGGTCGGGAAGTCCAACTGCGCCTCGGTCGCGTCCATGGCGGAGAACAGGTCGAAGATTTCGTCCTGCACCTCGAACGCGCGCTGTTCGGGCTTGTCCACCTTGTTGACCACGACGATGGGCTTGAGGCCCAGCTTCAGGGCCTTGCCGGTGACGAACTTGGTCTGCGGCATCGCGCCCTCGGCGGCGTCGACCAGCAAAAGAACGCCGTCGACCATGCTGAGGATACGTTCCACCTCGCCGCCGAAATCGGCGTGGCCCGGGGTATCGACGATGTTGATGCGCGCGCCCTTCCATTCCACCGAGGTCGGCTTGGCGGTGATGGTGATGCCGCGTTCGCGTTCCAACTCGCCCGAATCCATGGCGCGCTCGGCCACCTGCTGGTTGTCGCGAAACGCCCCGGACTGTTTGAGCAGCACGTCCACGAGGGTGGTCTTGCCGTGGTCGACGTGGGCGATGATGGCGATGTTGCGAAGTTCCATGGGTCTGTCCTTCAGGCGATGCGGGCCTTGTTGGGGGGGGCGGGAATTGCAAATACCCCAAAAAACGTCACCCCCGCGAAGGCGGGGGTCCAGAACGGTGGTCGTCTGGATTCCCGCCCTCGCGGGAATGACGATGAATATCGTGGGGGCCATGTAGCACAATGTTTGTGCAGGACACAGCGTTTTTTGCAAAACGTCACCCCAGTTTGTTGGCGACGGCGTCCTTGAGCGACACTTCCGGGCGGCCGCCGAAGTGGCCGATGACTTCCGCCGAACAAATGCCGCCCAGGCGCGCGCAGTGGGCCAGATCGTCGCGATGGCCGTTGGTGTAGCCGAACAGGAAGCCCGCCGCATAGGCGTCGCCCGCGCCGGTGGTGTCGACCACCGTGACGCCGGGTTCGGCATCGACGATGTGGATTTCATTGCCGCTGATGACCACCGAGCCCTTGGCCGAGCGGGTCAGCGCCGCCACCTTGCAATGCCCGCGTACGTGCTGCAACGCCTCATCGAAATTGTCGACCTGATAGAGCGACAGGATTTCGTGTTCGTTGGCGAACAGGATGTCGACGTGATTTTCAACCAGCTCCAGGAAACTGTTGCGGTGGCGGTCGACGCAGAACGGATCGGACAGGGACAAAGACACCTCGCGCCCGGCGTCGTGGGCCTGCTGGGCGGCGCGGATGAAGGCGGCCTTGGCTTCCTCGCGGTCCCACAGATAGCCTTCCAGGTAGGTTACCTGGGACGCGCGCACCACGTCGGCATCGACGTCGGCGGGGCACAGATCCACGCACGCGCCGAGGTAGGTGTTCATGGTCCGCTCGGCGTCCGAGGTGACATGGATCAGGCAGCGCGCGGTGCTTGGGCCGCGCTGGGCGGCGGGGGTCGGGAAGTGCACGCCCAGCGCCGTGATGTCGTGGCGGAACACCGCGCCCAGCTGATCGTCGCGCACCTTGCCGATGAACGCCGCCTTGCCGCCCAAGGACGCGATGCCGGCGATGGTGTTGGCGGCCGAGCCGCCGGAACATTCCACGCCCGGCCCCATGTCGCCGTACAGCCTGTCGGCGTCGTCCGAGCCGATCAGCGCCATGGTGCCCTTGGTCATGCCATGGCGGGCGAGGAAGGCGTCGTCTTCATGGCTGAGAACGTCGACGATGGCGTTGCCGATTCCGCAAACGTCGTATGTGGGCATGGTCATGGGCGCGGGCTCCGGGTTTGGTTTGGTGTGTCTCGCCGCACCTTACCGCCCCATGGGAATTGCGCGCAAGGCGTTTGCAATCCCCGAGTCCCGCGATGATCCGGTCCGCGCCGACGCGCGGCGTTCAGGACGGATCGCGGCTCATGCCGGCGGCTTCGAGATTCTTGAGATACTCGGCCCAGATTTCGTCCTGCTTCCGGCCCATGTCGTAAAGGAAGTCCCAGGTGAAGATGCCGCTGTCGTGCAGGTCGTCGAACTTGAGCACCACGGCGTAGTTGCCCACTGGAACGATTTCCATGATGGCGACGTGCTTGCGCCCGCCGATCAGCTTTTTCTGGTCCGGGGAATGGCCCTGGACTTCCGCCGACGGGCTTTCGACACGCAACAGTTCGGCGGGAATTTTGAAGCTGGCGCCGTCCTCGAAGTCCACTTCCAAAGCCTTTTCGGCGCGGTTGAGACGGATTTCGGTGGGGGTGTGCAATTGGCCGTATTCGCGGTTCACGGGGATCATTTCGATTCGTTCCTTCGGATGGATCGTTCGGGGTTGGCCTTGATTTAGAGTTCGCGGGCTTCACTTTCAAGCATGATGGGGATGCCGTCGCGAATCGGATAGGCGAGGCCCGCGGACTTGCTGATCAGTTCCTGGTTGTCCGCGTCGTATTCCAGCGGTCCCTTGGTCACCGGACAGACCAGGATTTCCAGAAGCTTGGGGTCGACGCTGTGGCGGGGTTCGGCGGTCATGGCGGGTTCCTCGAAAATCGGTTCAGTGGCGCACGGAGCGGACGTCCGGCTGGATGGCGCTCATTTCGAACAGGGAAATCAGCATTTCGGCGCGCTGTTCATGGCGCGCGCATTCCAGAAGCGCCTGTTTCTCGGTGGGTTCGAACGGGCAGCTCATGGCGAGCGAGGCCACCAGCGCCTCGTAGGGCGCGTCGGCGACGGCGCTCCAGTCGGCCTCGATGGCCTTGTCGTCGAAATAGACGCGCATCAGTTCCAGCAGGCGGTCGCGTCCCGGTCCGGTTTCGTGTTCGGTCGGATGGACGTCGGCGCGGTATGGGGCGTAGTCGGCATCGACCCAGCGATAGCCGCGTCCGGGTTCCGCCGGACTGACGGCGGCGACGCGAAACCGCGCCATGCCTTCCAGCGTGATCAGATAGCGCCCGTCGCCGGTTTCCTGGAAGTGCACGATGCGCGCGGCGGTGCCGACGGCATACAGCGGCGCGTCGTCGTGGACGGGTTCGTCCACGCCCAGCCGCGGCTGCACCATGGCGACGATCCGCCCACGCCCCAGCGCGTCGTCGACCAGATGCAGGTAGCGCGGTTCGAACACCGTCAGCGGCAGTTGTCCGAACGGCAGCAAGATCGCGCCGGATACCGGAAACACCGGCATCCGCGACGGCAGGTCCAAGGGATTGCGCACGCCGCCCGTCATGGCCACCTCAGGAAAATAGGACCGTCGACAGACGGCGGCGCGCGTCCACCGTCAGCGGATCGGTGGGACCCAGCGTGTCGAAGATCTTGATCAGCTGTTTGCGTCCGGCCTGGTCGTTCCAGTCCTTGTTGCGGCGCACGATGTCCAGAAGGTGGTCGATGGCGGCCTCGGCCCGGCCGGCGGCGAACATCGCCTTGGCCAGCGCCAGGCGCGCGTCTAGATCGGCCGGGTCGGTCTTGAGACGGTCTTCCAGGTCCGCCGTGCCGGAGGTTCCGGCCAGGACGGCCTCCTCGGCCAGTTCCAGCGCCGACACCGCCTGTTCGATCTCGGCGCGCACGCGGGTCTTGGCGTCGAGGCGCGCGAGCATGTCGCGGGCGCGCTGGAAATCGCCTTGTTGGGCGACGGCGCGAATCACGCCGGCGAACGCCGGGACGTGGGTCGGGTCATGGGTGAGAATCTGCGTGTAGATATCCTCGGCCTCGCGCCCGCGCCCCTGTTTCAACAGGTCGGCGGCTTGCGCCAACGCGGCCTCGATGGGCGGCGTGGCGTCGCCGATCAGCCGGTCGATGAAGGCTTGAATCTGGCTTTCGGGCTGCGCGCCCATGAACGCGTCGACGGGGCGGCCGTCCTTGAAGGCGAACACGGTGGGCACCGACTGCACGCGCAACTGCTGCGCCAGGCCCTGGTTCTGGTCGATGTCGATCTTGACCATGCGCACCAGGCCGCCCGCGCGCTTGACCAGCTTTTCCAGCAGCGGGCCGAGGGTCTTGCACGGGCCGCACCACGGCGCCCAGAAGTCGACGATCACCGGGGTCTTCACGGACGCCTCGATCACGTCGCGCACGAAGGTCTGGGTGCTCGAATCGATGATGACGTCGGCCGGGGCGGAGCGCACGGGCGCGTCCGGCCGGCCCGGGCCCAAGTCCAGCGCGGCCTTGGGCGCGCCATTGCCGGAAGGTTGCGTCGGATCGAGAATGATGTCGCTCATGGGGGTCGTCGCCCTTGGTTGCCGTGTCCTGGTGTTGCCGATGTTCCATTAGATGGCCGCAAACGTCCCGGCGCGCAAGGGGGCAGTGGCGGTTTCGTCCCATCACGAGCGCCGCGGCGCCGCGAAACCATATATTACACAATTATTACGGCATAATTTGGCGATACACACCATGACCTGTTTTTGGTAGTATCTTTCTGGGCGCCGAGTTCATCGGGAGGTGAAATGACATATAACCTCAGCAATTTGAACATGTTGGTGGTCGACGACAACAAACATATGCGCGACATGGTGAGCGGCGTGCTGCGGGCGCTTGGCGTCAAGACCATCGTGGAGGCCGCCAACGGTCAGGACGCCTTCAACGAGCTGAAAACCTTCAGCGCCGACATCATCATTTGCGACTGGCACATGGAGCCCATGGACGGCATGGCGTTCCTGCACATGGTGCGCACCCACGCCGACAGCTCTAACCCGTATATCCCGTTCATCATGTTGACGGGGCATACCGAGCTCAATCGCGTGCTGACGGCCCGCGACACCGGGGTGCACGAATTCCTGACCAAGCCCATTTCGGTGAAAAAACTGTACGATCGGATCCGCACCGTGATCGAACGGCCGCGCGCCTTCATCAAGACCGGCGCGTACTTCGGCCCCGACCGCCGCCGTCGTCAGGACCCGAACTACAACGGCGAGGAACGACGGGCGTCGGACATCCTCGATATGGAGGCGATGGGCCTGACCAGCGAACAGGTGGACGAACTGCTCATGGCGTAGACGGTTCGGCGTCGCCGCCCAATTCGGAAAACGTCACAATCACCGGCGCATGCCCGTGCGCTTCCAGGAACCGCAGCAGGTCCGCGCCGGACACGGTGGTGGTGCGCGCGTTGTCCAGCGGATGGAAGCTCGCCCTGCCGGCTTCGGCCAGGGCCCGGTCCAGCGCCACCCGCACCCGCCCGTCCGCGTCGTTGACCACGGCGAAGGGCGTGACCGACCCCGGCCGCACGCCCAGCGCGTCCCACAACACGTCCGCCTTGGCGAACGACAGGGTGGCCGCGTCCAGCTGGCGGCGCAGGCGTTTCAGGTCCACGACGCGGTCCTCCTCCGCCGTGACCAGCCACAGCTGGCCCTTCTTGTCCTTGAGGAACAGGTTCTTGGCGTGCAGGCCCGGGATCAGTCCGCGCAGACGGCGGCTTTCCTCGACCGTCATGACCGGCTCGTGATCGAAGGTGGTGGCGGCCACGTCCAGGGATTTCAGGATGTCCAGCAGGTCTTCGGGGCTTTTCGGCATGGCGGGCGGGGGTCTCGGAAAAAAGTGAAAAAAGGGGCTTGCAATGGCGCAACGTCTGAGTATTATCCGCCTGCCTTACGGAAGGCGGCGCGCGGGCGTAGCTCAGGGGTAGAGCACAACCTTGCCAAGGTTGGGGTCGTGAGTTCGAATCTCATCGCCCGCTCCATCTTCCCACGGACGTTTGATAAAGAACCGGGCTTGGGCCCGGTTTTTTCATGTCCACGCCCCGCCGGCGCCCGTTCATCGGGACTTGCGCCGTTCCGGCCCCGTGTAGGCGGGGCGCGCGTCGACGCATTCCAGTGCGGTCTCATCCTCCGCGTCGACCAAATCCTCGGCGCGATACGGCCACGTGAATTTTTGCACGCTTGGCTCATGGGTGTCGATATCGCCCCTGTCGTAGTGTTCCAAGGTCAGTTCGACGATGTCCAGAACGAAGGCGTCGGTCACCGCCTTCACCACGGATGGGTCATGAACAAAGTCCGGATCGAACACGACCCGTTCCAGATCGCGGGCATGGGCATCGATGAACGCGAACAGACGCTGGATCAGTTCGTCCTTGTCCAGATGCGCCGGCAAATGGCCCACGGTTTCCTTGAGCAGCAGATAGACGAAGTTGGGATGGCGGGCGGTGCGCGGATCGGCTTCGATTTTGGCGACCACGTCGGCGAAATATCCGGCGCGGTCCCCGTCCAACGCCTTCAAAACAGGTTCGATCATGCGTCGGTGCATCGGCGGGAAAGGCTAGTATTCGATGATCGAACTGCGCGCGATCAACAGGCCCAGCGCCATCACCGCGAACACCGTCGCCAGGCCCAGACCGAACAAGGCGTTGCCCAGCGTGGTCAGGGGAAAGATCACCCGGTCCATCTCGCGCCGCTCCGGGGTGCGGCGCTCCCGCCCCGCGACCACGGTGACGTAATAGCGCCCGCCCGCGAACGGCAGGGAAAAGCGGATGTTCACCGGATGTCTGGTCCAGTCGGGACAGGCGTCCTGGACGGTCTCGCCGCCGCCGTCGATGGCCTCCGTGGTCATGGGCATGCCTCCCTGTCTGCTCATGCGGGTCATGGGTTCAGGGTCTCACAGCCTGCGCGCGTGGTCAATCGCGGGTTCCGCACGCGCCGCGCGCCATGACGATTTTCATTGCGCCACCCGTGGGTTACACTATCTGTACAAAAGCACCCGCACGCACTCGCGGGCCATCCGTCGAGCGGGAAGGGGGACCCCATGGCGCGCGCAGACGAGAAAGACCGCAGGGACGAACGGATCCAATCCATCGTCAAGCTGGCCCTCAAAGGCCTCAAGGACACCAAGCGCGGCCAGGCGAAAAGCTTTTTCCAGCAATATTTCGCCCAAGTGCCGCTGGAGGATCTGGAAGCGGTTTCGCCCGCCGACCTGGCCGGCGCGGCGCACCACCATTGGCGGGCGGCGCAGCGGCGCAAGGACGGCGAAACCCTGGTGCGCGTGTTCAACCCGGACAAGGGCAAGGACGGCTGGGCGGTCGGACACACGGTGGTGGAAATCGTCACCCCCGACATGCCGTTCCTGGTGGACAGCGTCAGCGCCGAAATCAACCGGCGCGGATTTTCCGTGCACATGACCATCCATCCGGTGGTGCGCGTGCGCCGCACCAAGACCGGCCAGCTGGCGGAACTCTTCGAGCCGGGACTGTTGGGCGTCGACATGGGGGCGCAGGCGGAAAGCCTGATCCATCTGGAAATCGACGAACAGACCGAGGCCCGTCACGCCGACATCCACGCCGGCGTGATGGAGGTTCTGGGCGACGTCAAGGTCGCGGTGGGCGACTGGCGTTCCATGCGCGCGGTCCTGGAAGGCCTGATCGACGAGCTGGAAAGCCTGACCGGCGCGGTGCCGCTGGCGGAAGTGAGCGAGGTGCGCGACTTCCTGCGCTGGCTGCACGACGACAACTTCACGCTTCTGGGATACCGCGAATACGAATTCGTCGGCGCCGGCGACAAGGCCGAGGTGCGCCTGCCGGAACACCGGGCGCTCGGCATCCTGCGTGATCCCGGCCGGGTGGTGTTCGAGGAAATCCGCAATATCGCGCGGATGCCGCCCCAGGTGCGCGGCTTCGTCACCCGGCGCGATTTGATGATGATCACCAAGACCGAGGCGGTGTCGCGCGTGCACCGTCCGGTGCAGATGGATTCGGTGGGCATCAAGCGTCTCGACGCCGCCGGGCGGGTGGTGGGCGAGCGCATCTTCGTCGGCCTGTTCACCGCCAGCGCCTACAACAAGGGCGCGCGCGACATTCCGTTGTTGAACCGCAAGATCCAGCGCGCCTTCGACCTCACCGGCCTGCAATCCAGCAGCCACAGCGGCAAGGCGTTCCTCAACATCCTGGAAACCTATCCGCGCGACGAACTGCTGCAAATCTCGGTGGATACGCTCAAGGACATCGGGCTCGGCATCCTGCGTCTTCAGGACCGCCAGAAGGTGGCGCTGTTCGTGCGCCGCGACGATTTCGAACGCTACCTCAGCTGCCTGGTGTTCGTGCCGCGCGATCGCTACACCACGGATCTGCGCCGCAAGATGCAGGAAGTCCTGGAAGACACCTTCGGCGGCGTGGTCACCGCGCACGCGGCGCGGCTGGGCGAACAGCCGCTGGCGCGGCTTCACGTGGTGGTCAAGACCACCCCCGGCCAGATCCCCAAATACGACCACGCCGAAGTGGAACGCCGCCTGGCGGAGCTGGCGCGCTCCTGGGCGGACCGGCTGGGCGGCGCGCTGATCGAACGCCACGGGGAAATGGAGGGCATGCGCCTTCTGGACAATTACCAGGACGCGTTTTCGCGCAGCTACGAGGACCGCTTCACGGCGGACGAATCGCTCGACGACATCGCCTTGATCGAAAGCGCGCTCGATTGCGGCCGGATCGGGCTGAACCTCTATCAGCTTGACGCCAAGAGCGACGGCCCGCCGGTGCGCTTCAAGGTCTACCACCCCGGCCACCCGGCGGCGTTGTCCGACGTGATGCCGGTGCTGGAGAACCTGGGCCTTCGCGTGGTCGAGGAGATCCCCTTCCGGGTGCGGCCCAAGGACGCGCCGTGCAAGTACATCATCCATGATTTCGGGCTGGAGCCCCGCCACGCGCCCTGCGGCGTGTGCGACGACATCCGCCGGCGCTTCCACGATGCCTTCGACCAGGTGTGGCTGGGCCGCATGGAGAGCGATCCGCTGAACGCATTGATCCTGGCCGCCGGGCTGGACTGGCGCGAGGTCACGGTGCTGCGCGCCTACACCAAATACCTGCGCCAGACCGGCGTCACCTATTCCGAAGCCTACATGGCCGAAACCCTGGTGGAAAACAGCGCGGTCACCCGCGCCATCGTCGATCTGTTCATGGCGCGTTTCGCCATCGCCGCCGATGACGAGGACCGCGCCCGGACGCGCCGCCGGGCGCAGCGTCTGGACAAGAAGCTCCACGCCATGCTGGACGACGTCGCCAGCGCCGACCAGGACCGCATCCTGCGCCGCTACATCAATCTGGTGAACGTGACGCTGCGCACCAACTTTCATCAAACCGGCGCCGACGGCGAGCCCAAGACCTGGCTGTCGTTCAAATTTTCCAGCCGCGACATCGAGGATCTGCCCCTGCCGCGCCCGCGCTTCGAAATCTTCGTCTACGCGCCGGAGGTGGAAGGCGTGCACCTGCGGTTCGGCCCGGTGGCGCGCGGCGGGCTGCGCTGGTCGGACCGGCGCGAGGACTTCCGCACGGAAATCCTAGGCCTGGTCAAGGCGCAGCAGGTCAAGAACGCGGTGATCGTGCCGGTGGGGTCCAAGGGCGGCTTCGTGGTCAAGACCCCCCCCCAGGGCGCGACCCGCGAGACGCTGCTGAGGCATGGGATCGGCTGCTACAAGACCTTCGTGCGGGGGCTTTTGGATGTCACCGACAACCTGGACGCCGAGGGCCGCGTCCTGCCGCCCCCGGACGTGGCGCGCCACGACGGCGACGATCCGTACCTGGTGGTGGCCGCCGACAAGGGCACGGCGACGTTTTCCGACATCGCCAACGGGGTGTCGGCGGAATACGGCTTCTGGCTGGGCGACGCGTTCGCGTCCGGGGGCTCCAAGGGGTATGATCACAAGAAGATGGGCATCACGGCGCGCGGCGCGTGGGAATCGGTGAAGCGGCACTTCCGCGAAATGGGCGCGGACATCCAGGCCGAGGACTTCACCGTGGTCGGCGTCGGCGACATGTCGGGCGACGTGTTCGGCAACGGCATGTTGTTGTCGCGGCACATCCGCCTCAGGGCCGCGTTCAACCACATGCACGTCTTCGTCGATCCCAACCCCGACGCCGCCAAGAGCTTTGCCGAGCGCCAGCGCCTGTTCGCGCAGGACCGTTCCACCTGGGCGGACTACGACGCCAAGCTCATTTCCAAGGGCGGCGGCGTGTTCGACCGGAGCGCCAAGACCATTGCCCTCACGCGGGAGATGAAGGCGTTGTTCGGGACCAATCAGGACAAGATGTCGCCGAACGAAATGATCCGCGCGATCCTGCGCGTCGACGTGGATCTGTTGTGGTTCGGCGGCATCGGTACCTACGTCAAGGCGCGCCACGAAAGCCACGCGGACGCGGGCGACCGCGCCAACGACGCGGTGCGCGTGGACGCCCACGAGCTTGGCGCCCGCGTGGTGGGCGAAGGCGCGAACCTGGGCGTGACCCAGCTTGGACGCATCGAATACGCGCTGGCGGGCGGGCGCATCAACACCGATTCCATCGACAATTCCGCCGGGGTCGACTGCTCCGACCACGAGGTCAACATCAAGATCCTGTTGGACCGCGCGGTGGCCCAGGGCAAGCTGACCCCGGCCAGGCGCGACGCCACCCTGGAACGCATGACCCGCGAGGTGGCCGAGCTGGTGCTGTGGGACAATTACGAACAGACGCTGGCCATCAGCATCGTCCAGGCGCGCGGCCGGGACCTGGCGGACCACCAGTCGCGGCTGATGCGCATGCTGGAGAAATCCGGGCGGCTCAACCGCGCGGTGGAATTCCTGCCCGACGAGGAAGCGCTCGGCGAACGCATGCTGCACGGCAAGGGATTGATGCGTCCGGAGCTGGCGGTGCTGATGTCCTATTCCAAGATCTGGCTGTACGACGAACTGCTGGCCAGCACGCTGCCGGACGATCCGTTGCTCAACCAGGATCTCAAGCGCTATTTCCCCACGCCTTTGCGGAAGGATTTCGCCGAGGCCATCGACGCGCACCGGCTGCGCCGGGAAATCGTCGCCACGCGGGTCACCAATTCGCTGGTCAACCGGGTGGGCGGCACCTTCATAACCCAGCACATGGAAAAGACCGGCATGAAGCCCGACGAGATCGCGCGCGCCTTCATCGTGGCCCGCGAAACCTACGGCGTCAGGGACATGTGGGCGCCGATCAAGGCGCTCGACAACAAGATCCCGGCGCGGGTGCAGATCCAGTTGCTGCTGGACGTCAACCGCCTGCTCGACCGGGCCACGGCGTGGTTCCTGCGCAACGAGAAGACGCCGCTGGATCTGGAAGCGGCGGTCGGGCGCTACCAAGGCGGCATCGCGGAGCTGGCGCGCGCGCTCAAGACCGCGCTGCCGGTCCATTACCGCGAAGACCTGGAAGCCCGCGCCAAGGCCTACGTCCTGGAAGGCGTGCCGCGCGACTTGGCGCGGGTCCTGGCGGGGCTGGTGAACCTGGCGTCCGGCGCGGACATCGTGCAGTTGGCGACCGCGCGCAAGCTCGGCGTCGCCGGGGTGGCGCAGGTCTATTTCGCCGTGGGCGCGCACTTCCGCTTGGGCCGCATGCGCGCGGCGTGTGAAAGGATCGAAGGCGAAAGCCACTGGCAGAAGCTGGCCGTGGCGGCGCTGATGGAAGAACTTTACGCCCATCAACGCCACCTCACCGACCACGTGCTGGAGGCGGCGGAAAACGAAACCGATCCCGCGCGCGCCATCCGCTTGTGGACCGGGCGTCACGGGGCCGCGATCGAACGCACCGAACAGCTGCTGGGCGAATTGTGGGCCGGCGACATCACCGACGTCTCCATGATCGCGGTGGCGAGCCGGGCGTTGAAGGCGTTGGCCGACGAACCCGCGCCGGGCGAGGGGTGATGCCCGCCGCCCCTCCGTTCACCCGGGCGCAGGCCGCCTGGGCGGTCTACGACTGGGCCAATTCGGCCTTTCCCACCGTGGTCGTCACGTTCGTGTTCGCCGCCTATTACACCAAGGCGGTGGCCGCCGATCCGGTTTCGGGCGCGGCCGAGTGGGGCCGGGCGATGGCGGCGTCGGCCTTCGCCGTGGCGCTCGTGGGGCCGGTGCTGGGCGCGGTGGCGGACCGGG
>JADGBG010000042.1 GCA_015231605.1 Alphaproteobacteria bacterium
CTTGACGGACTGGTTTCTGTTTGGCAACCTGATCTATAGACGTTCGCGCGCGTTTGCAAAGACGGCGTGGCGGAACGGGGTATGCTGAGGATTCTTTCGCCGATTTCAATGGGTTGGCGAATTTCAGCGGCAGCAAACGGGGCCGTTTGCCGATTTCAAGGCGGCCGCCAGGAGGCACGATATGACCAAATCCGAATTGATTCAGCAGTTGGCCGAAGCGAATCCGCACCTGTATCTGCGTGACGTGGAGCGCATCGTCACCACCATTTTCGACGAAATCACCGACGCGCTGGCCAACGGCGACCGGGTGGAGCTGCGCGGCTTCGGCGCGTTTTCCGTGAAGGAACGCGACAGCCGCACCGGGCGCAACCCGCGCACCGGCGAAGCGGTCGACGTCCCCGCCAAGTACATCCCGTACTTCAAGACCGGCAAGCAGTTGCGCGAAAAGCTCAACACCGACTAACGGGCCGCCCCGACGAACCGGCGGGCGCAATTCGAACGACAGGAGCACGCGGCGTGCGGCGTATCATTTCGTGGCTGATCATGGGACCGGCGGGCATCGCCGTCGTGGTGTTCGCGCTGCACAACAAGGGCGCCGTGGCGCTGGACCTGTGGCCGTTCGGCATGACGGTGGAAATGCCGTTGTATCTCGCCATGACGGGCATCCTGGCCGTGGGCGTGTTCCTGGGCGGCGTGGTGTCGTGGGCGGCGGGCGGGTCGGTGCGCGCCGAGCTGCGCGAACAGACCTATGCCGCCGAAGTGAGCCGACGCAAGCTCGCCACCGAGGAAGAAAAATCCGCCAAGCTGGAACGCGAACTGCGCCAGATGGAAATCGCGCACCGCACCGACCCCACGCAGGCGCTGGCTCCGCCCCAGCAGGAAACCCTTGCCCCGGAACGCGCCGCTTCGTAAAAGGCGGGCGCGCGTTTCGGTTTTCGCTTCCGCCCTCACCTGCAAGGACACCTCCATGGCCGCCACCCTCAAACCCCATGAGCGTATTTTCGCCGCTCTCGACACCACCGACGTGGGCCGCGCGCGGGAATGGGCCGAGGCTCTGAAAGGCCATATCGGCGGCGTCAAGATCGGCAAGGAATTCTTCACCGCCAACGGTCCCGACGGCGTGCACCGGGTGGTGGAATGCGGCCTGCCGCTGTTTCTGGACCTCAAGTTTCACGACATCCCCAACACCGTGGCCGGGGCCATTCGCGCCTCGTTGGCGTTGCGGCCGCTGATCGTCAATGTCCATGCGGGCGGCGGACGGCGCATGATGGAAGCCGCCGCCAAGGCCGCCGATGAAGCGCAAGCGGGCGCGCGCCCCAGCGTCATCGGCGTGACCGTGCTGACCTCCATGGCGCGGGACGATCTGGCCGAAGTGGGCGTGGACGAAGAACCGTTGGAGCAGGTCCTGCGTCTGGCCCGGCTGGCCAAGGGCAGCGGTCTGGACGGCGTGGTGTGTTCCGCCAAGGAAGTGGTGGCGCTGCGCGGTTCGGTGGGCAGGGACTTCCTGCTGGTGGTGCCGGGCATCCGCCCCCAATGGGCCGGCGCCGACGACCAAAAGCGCGTGGTGACGCCGCGCGACGCCGTGGACCTGGGCGCGGACTACTTGGTGATCGGCCGCCCCATCACCGGTCACAAGGACCCGGCCGAGGCCGCGCGCCTGATCGCCGAAGAATTGGCCGGGGCCAAATGACCGACGCGCCGCGCGCCTTCCAAAGCCTGTCCTCTCGGGCGATGCAGTGCCTGGGGCGTCATCCGGGGCTGTTGCTGCGTCTGGCCGCCGTGCCGTTCGCCGTCGCGCTGGGCGCGGCCATGCTGGCCGTCTGGGCGCCGCCGCCGTGGGGTTACGCGTTCGACGTGGTCAATGCGCTGATGACGCTGTCGTTCATCACCGCCGCCGGGCGTGTGGCGCGCTTTGACGCGGGCGGCGACAGCGACGGTCCCGTGGCGTTCGGCTTCGCCCTGCCCCGCCCGCGCTGGCCGGGTCGTTCCATGGCGCTGCGCATGGCCGGCGAAACCCTGCTGATCGTGCTCCCCATGCTGTTCATCGCGCTGACCGTCCTGGGAACGCTGACCCAGGCCGTCCAGAACCTCGGCTGGGACGGGTTCCGCGTGGTGGCCCAGGTGCTGATCGAATTCCTCTCGGCCACCGCCGCCGGCTTGGTGATCGGGTCGGGAATGGCTCTGTCCACGGCGGATAAATAAGGAAAACCCATGTCCGTCACCGTCAAAATCTGCGGGATCAGCACGCCCGAGGCCATCGCCGCCGCCGCCGGGGGCGGGGCCGCGATGTTGGGGTTCGTGTTCTTTCCCAAATCGCCGCGCAACGTAAGTTTGGAGCAGGCGGCGGCGCTTCTGCCGCTTGTCCCGGCAGGGATCGTCAAGGTGGCGTTGCTGGTGGGGCCCGACGATGCCCTGGCCTTGGCCGTCACGCGGCTGGGGTTCGATCTGATGCAGTTGCACGGCGGCGAGACCCCCGAACGGGTGGTCGAGATCAAGGCGCTCACCGGTCTGCCGGTGATGAAGGCGGTGGGAATCAGGGGCCCGGAGGACGTTGCGCGCGCCCACGCGTTCGAGGCGGTGGCCGATTATGTCCTCTTGGACGCCAAGGCCCCGGAGGGCGCGCGGCTTCCGGGCGGCAACGCCGTCAGCTTCGACTGGAACCTGATCCGGGGCGAAACTTGGGAAAGGCCCTGGCTGTTGGCGGGCGGGCTCGGCGCGGACAACCTTGCGGATGCGGTCCGGGCGTCGGGCGCGACTTTCGTCGACGTCTCCAGCGGCGTCGAGGATGCGCCGGGCCACAAAAGCCCGGAAAAAATCCGCGAATTCCTGGCCCTGGCGAAAACGCTCTGAGCGGCGTATTTCCGCCTCATTTCCGTGTCAAATCAGTGGCAATCGGGCGCGGGGCTTGCTATTGTCCGCCCGCGCGCAAACGAGACGATCAGGGTAGCACATGACCAAGCCCAACACCCTTCGCGACGGGCCCGACGACAAGGGCCGTTTCGGCATCTTCGGCGGCCAGTTCGTGGCCGAAACCCTGATGCCGCTGGTTCACGACGTGGCGAAAGCCTACGAGGATGCCCTGGCGGATCCCGAATTCGCCCGCGAGAAGGCCTATTATCTGGCGCAGTACGTCGGCCGTCCCAGCCCGCTGTATTTCGCCGAACGGCTGACCGAGGCCCTGGGCGGGGCGAAGATCTACCTCAAGCGCGAGGACCTCAACCACACCGGCGCGCACAAGGTCAACAACACCATCGGCCAGATCCTGCTGGCCAAGCGCATGGGCAAGAAGCGCATCATCGCGGAGACCGGAGCGGGCCAGCACGGCGTCGCCACCGCCACCGTGTGCGCGCTGTTCAAGATCCCATGCACCATCTACATGGGCACCAAGGACATCGAACGCCAAGCCCCCAACGTGTTCCGCATGAAAATGCTGGGCGCCGAGGTGAAGCCGGTCACGGTGGGGTCGTGCTCGTTGAAGGACGCGCTGAACGAAGCCATCCGCGACTGGGTCACCAACGTCGACACCACGTATTTTTTGATCGGCACGGCGGCGGGCATGCACCCGTTCCCCATGATGGTGCGCGATTTCCAGTGCGTCATCGGCGACGAGGTCCGCGCGCAGTGCCAGGAGGCCGAAGGCCGCCTGCCCGACACCTTGGTCGCCTGCATCGGCGGCGGATCCAACGCCATCGGCCTGTTCCATCCGTTCCTGGACGACCCGGACGTGCGCATCATCGGCGTCGAAGCCGCCGGCAAGGGCATCGAGACCGGCAAGCACGCCGCCAGCCTCAACGCCGGTTCGCCCGGCGTGCTGCACGGCAACCGCATGTATCTGTTGCAGGACGAGGACGGACAAGTGATGGAGGCCGACAGCATTTCCGCCGGGCTCGACTATCCGGGCATCGGGCCGGAGCATTGCTGGCTGCACGACATCGGCCGCGTCGAATACGTCGCCATCCGCGACGACGAGGCGCTGGCCGCGTTCCAGATGCTGACGCGGCTTGAAGGCATTATCCCGGCGCTGGAATCGTCGCACGCCATCGCCCACGTGGTGAAGCTCGCGCCCACTCTGCCCAAGGACAACATCGTGGTGGTGAACCTGTCCGGACGCGGCGACAAGGACCTCAACACCGTGGCGCACGCGCTGGGCATCAACATGGGGGTGAACCTATGAGCGCCGCCGATTTCGAGACCCGCATCGACCGGCGCTTCGCCCAGTTGAAGGCGGAAGGCCGTTCGGCCCTCGTCACCTACGTCATGTCGGGCGATCCGGACCTGGAAACGGGGCAACAAATCCTCAACGGCCTGCCCGGCGCGGGGGCCGACATCATCGAACTGGGCATGGCGTTTTCCGACCCCATGGCCGACGGCCCGTCCATCCAGGCCGCCGCCATCCGCGCGCTGGACGCGGGCGTGACGCTGAAAAAGACCCTGGCCCAGGTGAAGGCGTTCCGCGCAACCGACGATGAAACGCCGATCGTGCTGATGGGCTACTACAACCCGATCTATCATTACGGGGTGGAGGCGTTCGTCCGCGACGCCAAGGCCGCCGGCGTGGACGGCCTGATCGTGGTCGACCTGCCGCCCGAGGAAAAGGACGAGCTGGCCGTCCCCGCGCTGAACGGCGGGATCAACTTCATCTATCTGACCGCGCCGACCACCGACGACAAACGCCTTCCCAAGGTTTTGGAGTTCGCGTCCGGTTTCGTCTATTATGTCTCCATCACCGGGGTGACGGGCACGGCGGCGGCGGCCGTTTCCGACATCGAGGCCGCCGTGGCGCGCATTCGCCGCCATACCGACCTGCCGGTGGCCGTGGGCTTCGGCATCACCACGCCGGACGCGGCGGCGGCCGTGGCGGGGGTTTCCGACGCGGCGGTGGTGGGTTCGGCCCTGGTCAACCGCATCCGCGACAATCTGGACGCGGACGGCAAGGCCAAGGCGGGGCTGGTGGACGAGGTCCTGGGCTTCGTCAAGCAACTGGCGGACGGGATCCGCGCCCACAAGGGCTCATAAGGGGTAGAGGACAGGACATGAACTGGCTCAAGGATTTCGTCAGGCCGAAGCTCAAGGAACTGGTGGGCGGCGGGAAGGACATCCCGGAAAACCTGTGGCGGCAATGCCCCAGCTGCCAGCAGATGATCTTCCACCGCGATCTGGATGAGAACCTCAACGTCTGCCAGCATTGCGGCCATCACATGCGCATCGGCGTGGGCCAGCGCCTGGGCCTGCTGTTCGACGGCGGCGAATACAAGACCGTCCAGTTCGCCTCCAAGGTGGTCGATCCGCTCAAGTTCAGGGATCTCAAGAAGTACACCGAGCGTCTGAAGGAATACCAGAGCAAGACCGCCGAGGACGACGCCTTGATCGTGGCGCACGGCAAGATGGGCGGCCAGAACGTGGTGATCGCCGCCTTCAACTTCGCCTTCATGGGCGGGTCCATGGGCGCGGCGGTTGGCGAGGGCATCCTGACCGCGTCGCGTCTGGCGCAGGTGCAGGACGCATCGTTGATCGTCATTCCGGCGTCGGGCGGCGCGCGCATGCAGGAGGGCATTCTGTCCCTGATGCAGATGCCGCGCACCACCATCGCCGTCGAGGAAGTGAAGGAAAAGGGTCTGCCGTACCTGGTGCTGCTGACCGACCCCACCACGGGCGGCGTTTCGGCGTCGTTCGCCATGCTGGGCGACGTCGCCATCGCGGAACCGGGCTGCGTCATCGGCTTCGCCGGACGGCGCGTGATCGAACAGACCATCCGCCAGGAACTGCCCAAGGACTTCCAGAGCGCCGAATACCTGCTCGACCACGGCATGATCGACATGGTCGTGGAGCGCAAGAAGCTGCGCTCCACCATCATCCGGGTTCTGTCGCTGCTGCGCAACACCGGCGCGCCGGCGGACGTGGTGGAATTGATGGCGGAACCCGTGCCCATGGGCGACGGCAAGAAAGCCAAGGGCCCGATCATCGACGCCCCCATTCCGCATGGCGCGGGACCGACCAAAAACGATTGACCGCCCGTTTCGCCGTCCCCACATAGGCCGACATGAACACATCGACGAGCACCGACGACATTCTCGCGCGGCTTCAAGCGCTGCATCCGAAACGCATCGACCTCAGCCTGGATCGCATCCGGCGTCTGTTGGCCGCGCTCGGCAATCCCGAGAAGAAACTGCCCCCGGTGGTCCACGTCGCCGGCACCAACGGCAAGGGATCGACGGTTGCCTTCCTGCGCGCGTTCGCCGAGGCCGCGGGCCTGAAGGTCCACGTTTACACCTCGCCGCATCTGGTGCGCTTCAACGAACGCATCCGCCTGGCGGGTCAACTGATATCGGATGGCGAGCTGAACGCCATGCTGACGGCGTGCGAACTGGCCAACCAGGGCGAGCCCATCACCTTCTTCGAAATCACCACGGCGGCGGCGTTCCTGGCGTTTTCGCGCAACCCCGCGGATCTGGTGATCCTGGAAACCGGGCTGGGCGGGCGGCTGGACGCCACCAACGTGATCGAAAACACCCGCGTCACGGCCATCACGCCGGTGTCGCTGGACCATCAACAGTTCCTGGGCGACGACGTGGCGACGATCATGGACGAAAAGGCCGGGATCTTGCGTCCTGGCGTGCCGTGCATCGCCGCCAACCAGCCGTCCCGCGCGGCGGAAAAGGCCCTCAAGGCCAAGGCCAAGGAGATCGGCGCGAAGCTGATCTGGGAAGGCGACGACTGGTTCGCGCAGGTCATGGGATCGCGCAAGGACCGCGAAGCCGGCGGCGGAGCGTTCGTCTACTCGGGCCATGGCTGGGGCGCCGCGCCGCGCCGGGAATTCCCGATGCCGGGACTGATCGGTCGCCATCAGGTGCGCAACGCCGCCTTGGCCATCGCCATCGTCGAGGCGCTGGCCCCGGACCTGGAGATCCCCGACGCGGCCATCGCGCTGGGCCTCAAGACCGTGGACTGGCCCGCCCGACTGCAACGCCTCAAGGAAGGCGCGCTGACGAACCTCCTGCCGGACGGGTGGGAACTGTGGCTGGACGGCGGACACAACCCGAACGCGGCCGAGGTTCTGGCGCACTTCGCGCGCGGCTGGCGGGACCGGGACTTGTGGCTGGTGTTCGGCGCGCTCAACCAGCGCGACCCCATTGAGTTTCTCAAGGCCTTCCGGGGCAAGGTGCGGGGCGTGCGGTGCGTGGCGATTCCGGGTGAGGAAAACACCCTCGATCCCCAGGCCGGCGCGGACGCCGCCAACCTGATGCAGATGAATGCCGCCGTCGCCCCCTCGGTCCGCGACGCCCTGGAAGGCATCGCGCGCGATGCCGGCGATGGCGGGCCCGCCCGGGTTCTGATCTGCGGCTCGCTCTATCTTGCGGGCAGCGTCCTAGGCGAGGCCTAGCGCCTTGCGGACCTTGTCCGCCACCTCGGCCAGATTGATGGGTTTGGTGATATAGTCGGCGAACCCCATGGCCATGGCTTTGTCGATGGTGTTTTGCATCGCCTCGGCGCTGACGGCGAAGACCGGAATGCCCGCCGTGTTCCCGCTTTCCTTGAGCACGCGCGTCGCCTCGATCCCGTTCATGCCGGGCAGGTTGATGTCCATCAGGATCAGGTCGGGCGGGTCGCCTTGAGCCATGGCGATGCCGAGTTCCGCGTCCTGGGCAAGGCGCAGTTCGACGCCGTCCATCATTGCGAACAGATGCTTCATGACTTCGGCGTTGGCGGGGTTGTCCTCCACGTACAGCACGGTGTGAACGCGTTCCGAGGGCGCGGCGACGGGCTTGAACGGGCTGTCGTCCAGGGCGGCGGCGGCGCGCGCGACCGGATCGGAGGCTTTGCCCACGACCGGGAACTCCACCCAGAAGGTCGTGCCTTCGCCGGGCGTGCTGTCGAAACCGATCCGTCCGTTCATCAATTCGACCAGATCCTTGGTGATGTAAAGGCCGATGCCGGTGCCTTCGATGGCCCCGGATTCCCGGCCCAAGCGGCGGAACGGCATGAACACTTGGTCCTGCACGTCGCGGGCGATGCCGGGCCCGGTGTCGGTGATCGCGATGCGCAGACGGTCTTCGTCCCTGCGGCGGAAGGACAGGATCACGGACCCGCCGGCGTGGTTGTACTTCACCGCGTTGGACAGCAGGTTCAACAGCACCTGTTCGAACCGCATCCGATCGGCGCGGATGTACGGCAGGTCCGCCGCGTCGCCGTCCATGCGCACGGCGACGCCGTATTTTTGCGCCATGGCCTGTGTCATGACCAGACATTGATCGATCGATTTGGCGGGAAGGAAATCTTCGAAATCGGGTTTGAACTCGCCCGTTTCGATCTTGGACAAATCCAACACCTCGTTGATCAGGTTCAAAAGGTGCTCGCCGCCCTTCATGATCTGTTCGATGCTGCCTTTCTGCTTTTCGGTGAGCGGCTCGCCGGGATTGAACTGCATCACCTGCGCGAAGCCCAGGATGGCGTTCAAGGGGGTGCGCAACTCGTGGCTCATGGATGACAGGAACGACGATTTCGCCTGGTTGGCGGCTTCGGCGATTTCCTTGGCGCGCTCCAATTCCGCTGCTGCGTAGCGTCGTGAAATCCCGATGCTCAACACGTCGGCGGCGCGGCGCAGGAACTGTTCCTCGTCCGGATTGCGCGCGTGCCCGTCGGGCAGGTACAGCACCAAGACCCCCAGGACCGCATCGCCGTGCACGATGGGAACGACGTAATGGCCATGGGGCTCCATGCCGTCGAATGCAATGTCGTGATCGGACCCGACGTGGCCGTCATGCAGGAGCTTGCGGCTCTCGGCGACGCGCCCGCACAAACAGGAGCCGAACTCGACGGCGGCGCAGGAGTTGAGGATTTCCGCATCGAGTTCATGGCTGGCGATCAGGTTCAGTTGCTTTCCATTGCCTTTGTCGCTGGTGAGGAAAATGCCGCCCTTGGGCAGGACCTTCAGCCACGGCACCTCGTCGACCAGGGTGTCGATGACGCGGTTGAGGAATTCCTGCATCGGCACCCGGGCCAGGGACAGGCGCAGCAGGCCTTCAAGGATCTTTTCCTCGGCCGCATCCAGTTCCGCCTTGGCGCGGGCATGGATCAGGTCCGCCTCCATCTTCTTGCGGTCCGTGATGTCTTCCTTGATGCCCATGAAGTTCGTCACCACGCCGCGTTCGTCGCGGATCGGGGAAATGATCGCGGCCTCCCAATAGAGGCTGCCGTCCTTGCGCCGGTTGAGGAACTCGCCGCGCCATTCCTGGCCGGCCAGGATGGTGGCCCACAGCTCGGCGTACTCCTCGGGCCCCTTGTCGCCGGATTTGAGGATCCTCGGGTTCTGACCGATGACTTCCCCGGCGCCGTACCCCGTGGTCTGCAGGAACCGGGAGTTGACGTATTCGATGGTGCCGTTGGGGTCCGTGATCACGACCGTCGCGGGGCTTTGCTCCACGGCGCGCTGCATCTTGCGGATTTCCTGTTCGATGCGCAGGCGCTCCGTCACCTCGCGTTGCAGCGTGGCGATGGTTTCCAGGTGCCTGCCCAGGATCACCGCCGCCATGGTCAAGGCCACGATCAGGATGGTGGAGGTGCCGATGCCGATGGCCAGGAGCGTCGGCGAAATACCGGGCGCCGTTTGCGGGGCGTCGCCGACGGGAATGAAGAACGCCGCCTCCATGGCGATGTAGTGCATCCCGGAAATGGACACCCCCATCAGGCACGCGCCCAACACCTGGACGATCCACGGGGCGAGGTCGGGGAACTGGCGGCGCAGGCCGAACTTGGCGTAGAGCGACAGGATCGCCAGAACCACCGCGAACACGATGGACACGGCGAAGATCGAGGGCGAGTAATAAATGATCGCGTCGAGCCGCATCGCCGCCATCCCGGAATAGTGCATGACGCCAATGCCGCTGCCCACCAGGACGCCGCCCCAGATCAGCATCGGCACCGTCACCCGGGTATGTCCGATCACCCACAAGGCCACGCCGCTGGCGAACATGCCGGGCACCATCGACAGGAGCGTCACGGCCGGGTCGTAGGCGATGCCGCAGGGCAGGCTGAACGCCAGCATGCCGATGAAGTGCATGGCCCAGACGCCGCCGCCCAGCGATAGGGAGCCGGGGATCAGCCACACGAATTTGGTGGTGGTGGACTTGGCCCCGAGAAGGCGTTCCGACAATTGCAGCGCCGCGAACGAGGCAAAGATGGCGGTTAGAACGGAAACCAGAACGAGCCCCGGATTGTATGCGCTCTGAAACGCAATGGAGATATCCTGGTTCGGGCTCAGAAATAGCAGATAATTCGACATGCGCGGTGCTGCCCACCCCCCATACGCAACCGGACCGGATGGTCCGGAACGAACACATTATAATATGCCGTCGTTCGTTCGGTAAACCGTCACGCCCCCTCGGCGGACGGTCCTTACCGGGTGGGGACCGGATCCCCGTCCCCGGTGTAGTCGTAAAACCCCTTTCCGGCCTTTTGCCCCAGCCATCCGGCCTCGACGTATTTCACCAGCAACGGACACGGGCGGTATTTGGAATCGGCCAGACCTTCGTGCAACACGTTCATCACCGCCAGACAGGTGTCCAGTCCGATAAAGTCCGCCAGCTCCAGCGGGCCCATGGGGTGGTGCGCGCCCATGCGCATCGCGTTGTCGATGGCCGCCACGGATCCAACGCCTTCATACAGCGTGTAGACCGCCTCGTTGATCATGGGCATCAACATGCGGTTGACGATGAACGCCGGAAAATCCTCGGCCGGAACGGGGATCTTGCCCAGCTTTTCGGCCAGGGCGGAAATGGCTTTGAAGGTTTCCGGTTCGGTGGCGATGCCGCGGATCATTTCCACCAGCTCCATGCTGGGCACCGGGTTCATGAAGTGCATGCCGACGAACTTGGCCGGACGGTCGGTTTGCGCGGCCAGCCGGGTGATGGAAATGGACGACGTGTTGGTGGCGATATAGGCCTCGGGCTTCAGGTGCGGACACAGTTCGCGCAGAATGCCCTTCTTGACCTCTTCGTTTTCGGTCGCGGCCTCGATCACGAAATCGACGTCATTCATGTCGGCGAGACGGGTGGTGGTGGAGATGCGCGGCAACGCGGCTTCCATGTCGGCCGGATCCAGGCGGTCCTTGCGCACGTGGCGGGCCATCTTGTCCTCGATGGTGGGGACGGCGTCCGCCAACTGGTCGGGATTGATGTCCATCAGGACCACTTCGTATCCGGCGACCGCGAGAACGTGGGTGATGCCGCGGCCCATTTGCCCAGCGCCGATGACCCCGACTTTCTTGATGTTGTCCACAGACATGGCCGAACCTCGTTTGCCCAAAACGTCGATCTTTCTGTTAGACCTCCAAAGCGCCCGTCCGTCAAGGGGCGAGGCGTCAATTCGCGCCCGGATACCAGAGTATGTCTTCCCCGCCGTCGGCGTTTTCGGCGCGCGCCATTTGAAACAGCAGATCCGACAGGCGGTTGAGGTAGGCGAGAACGACGGGATTGAGCGGAACATGGCCCGCCAGCGCCGCCACGGAGCGTTCCGCGCGCCGCGCCACGGCGCGGGCCAGATGCAGACGCGCGGACGCCTCCGTTCCACCCGGCAAGACGAAGCTGGACAAGGGTTCCAGCCGGTCCGTCAAGCGGTCGATGGCGGCTTCCAGGTCCTGGGTGCGTCCGGGTGCGAGACGCAGCGCCGTTTCGTCGCCTTCCCCGGTCCATGGCGTCGCCAAGTCCGCGCCCAGGTCGAACAGATCGTTCTGGATCCCGGCCAGGGTCCTGGCGGCGGGGCCGCCCTCGTCCAGGGCCGCGCGCGCCAATCCGAGGGCGGCGTTGAGTTCGTCCACGTCGCCGATGGCGTGAAAGCGGGGATCGGCCTTGGACAGGCGCGCGCCGTCCACCAGGCCGCTTTCGCCGCCGTCGCCGCCCCGGGTGTAGATGCGCGTCAGTTTGACCATGTCCGCCCTTTCGTATCTCGCACGTCTTATACCACGGGGCGCGGGATGATTCCCACGGTTGCGATGTGCGCCGTTTTCCGCGATAAAGAGCCCGCCTTCCAACGGGTCCCATGGATGTATTGAACGATGCGACTTTTCAACATGCCCCGGAGTGCGATGTTCGGCGCCGTTCTGGCCGTCCTGACGGGCTGCGGGTCCACCCCTTCCGCGCCGCACGACGATCAGCCCGCCGCCACCCGGGACCGTCTGGAATACGCCCGCACCATCGCCGGCGGGGCGGGTTTTCTTCCGTCCTGGAGCCCCGGCGCCCTGCCCGTCTACATGCAACGGCGCGTCCAGGCCCCCGGCCAGCCGTTGCGCGTCTACATCGAAGGGGACGGGCACACCTGGGATGATCCGCATCATCCGTCCAAGGACCCGACGCCGGACAATCCGTTGGCGTTGCGTCTGGCGGCGGTGGACCCGGCACCCAACGTGGCGTGGCTGGCCAGGCCGTGTCAGTATCTGATGATGGAACGCCCCGGCACGGCCTGTCCCGACCGGCTGTGGCGCAACGCGATCCTATCGCGCGAGGTGTTGGAGATCCTGGACCGCGCCCTCGACCAGTTGGCCTGGGAAGCGCGCGGCGCGGGTCTTGAACTGGTGGGGTACGAAGGCGGCGCGGCGGCGGCGGTGCTGCTGGCGGTGCGGCGCACGGACGTGCGCCGGGTGCTGACGGTCGCGGGTTCCTTGGATCAGCGCGACTTCCTGCGCCACCACCGCACCAAGTCCGCTTCGCTGTCCCTAAATCCCATGGACGCGGCGTCGGGGCTCAAGGGATTGCGCCAGGTCCATTACGTCGGCGGCGCGGACATGGTGGTCCCGGCGGCCTACGCGGAAGCCTTTGCACGTCAGGTGGGCCCGGCGGCCAAGGTGATCATGACGCCCGGCGCGGGGCACGAAAGCGGCTGGGTGGAAAACTGGCCCGCCTTGCTGCGCCGAATTCACTGAGCCTTGGCGCGGCGCTTTCTCCAGCGGCGCAGGATCGTCTTCTCGATCTCCACCACGAACAGCACGATGGACGCCACGGCGACGATGCGCGCCCAGGCGTCCCATCCGATGTCCCCGGTGCCGAACAGCATCTGCGCCGGCCCCCAATAGACGAACAGGACCTGGAACGCCATCACCGTCGCCACCGCGCCCAGCGCGATGCGGCTGCCGAACAGACCCTGGACGTTGAGCACCGGTTCACGCAGGAAACGGCTGTTGAACAGATAGAACACCTCGAACACCACCAGGGTGCTGACCGCGACGGATCGCGCGGCTTCCAGGCTGGCCCCATGGTCCAACTCCCACTGGAACAGCGTGAACAGGCAGACCACCCCCAGCAGCGCCACGAACGCCGTGCGCCACACCAAAAAGCCCGACAGGATGGCGTCGCTCGCGTCACGCGGCGGACGGCGCATGACGCCGCGTTCGGTGGGTTCGAACGCCAGCGCCAGCGCCAACGTCACCGCCGTGATCATGTTGACCCACAGGATCTGCACGGCGGTGATGGGCAGGACGCCCCCCATCGCGATGGCGGCGATGATGGCCAGCGCCTCGGCACCGTTGGTGGGCAGGATGAACACGATGGCCTTGATCAGGTTGTCGTAGACCGTCCTCCCCTCCTCGACGGCATGGGCGATGGACGCGAAGTTGTCGTCGGCCAACACCATTTCCGCCACGTCCTTGGACGCCTCGGTGCCCTTCATGCCCATCGCCACGCCGACGTCGGCGCGTTTCAGGGCGGGCGCGTCGTTGACGCCGTCGCCGGTCATGGCGGTGACCTCGCCACAGGCCTGCAAAGCACTCACCAGACGCAGCTTGTGCGCCGGGCTGGTGCGGGCGAACACGTCCGTGATCCGGGCCCGGCGTTGCAATTCGGCGTCGTCCAGGCCGTCCAGTTCGACGCCGGTCAGCACGGCGCCGGCATTGGCGAGGCCGATCTGGCGGGCGATGGCCAGGGCGGTTCCGGCATGATCGCCGGTGATCATCTTCACCCGCACTCCGGCGGCGTGGCATTGCTCGATGGCGAGGATGGCTTCCTGGCGCGGCGGATCGGCCAAGCCGAACAGGCCGTACAGCGTCAGCGTGCCCCTGAGGTCGTCGTGACTGAGATCCCGGCGGCCGGTTTCCGCGTCGCGCCGGGCCAGCGCCAGGACCCGCTGCCCCTGTTCCGACACCTCGGCCATGCGGCCCATCCAATAGGCCGGATCAATGGGCGCCTCACCGTCGCGGCCATGCTGGCGGGCGCACATCTCCAGGATGCGTTCCGGCGCGCCCTTGACGAAGATGGACCCGGCGCCCCCGGCGTCATGATGCAGGGTCGCCATGAACTTGTGTTCGGATTCGAACGGGATCACGTCGGTGCGGGGATAGGTCGCGTGCACCACGCTGGGGGTAAGCCCCGCCTTCATGGCGGCCACCACCAGCGCCCCTTCGGTGGGGTCGCCGTCGCAGATCCATTCGCCCTCGACCTCGTGCACGGTGGCGTCGCCGCACAGCAGCGCGCCCCGCACCATGTCGCGCAAAAGGGGGTGATCGCCGAGGTCGGCCTCGGCTCCGTTGTGATAGAACGCCCCCGCCGGCAGGTATCCCGCCCCGGACACCGCGAACAAGTGGTCCGCCGTCACCACGGTCTGCACGGTCATTTCGTTGCGCGTCAGCGTGCCGGTCTTGTCCGAACAGATCACCGTGACCGCGCCCAGGGTTTCCACCGCCGGCAGTCGGCGGATCACCGCGTTGCGCCGGGCCATGCGCTGCACCCCGATGGCCAGCGTGATGGTCATGATGGCGGGCAGGCCCTCGGGGATCGCCGCGACCGCGAGGCCGACGGCGGCGGTGAACATCTCGTCCGCGCCGTAGCCCCGCGCCATCACGCCGAAGGCGAAGGTCGCCCCCGCCACCGCCAGGATGGCCGCCGTCAGCCATCGGCTGAACCGCGCGAGCTGACGCAGCAGCGGGGTTTCCAGGACTTCGACCTCGCTCAGCATGGTGCTGATGCGGCCGATCTCGGTGGTCTGGCCGGTGGCGACCACCACGCCCAGCGCCTGTCCGGTGGCGACCAGGGTGCCGGCATAGGCCATCGACTTGCGGTCGCCCAGCGCGGCGTCCTCCGCCACCGCCGTCGCGGCCTTGGAGACGGGCAGGGATTCCCCCGTCAGCGCCGCCTCCTGGCATTGCAGGTTCTTCACCTTGAACAGACGCATGTCCGCGGGGACCTTGTCGCCCGATTCCACGAACACCACATCGCCGACGACCAGGTCCTCGGCCCCCACCAGCATGCGTTTGCCGTCGCGGATCACCATGGCTTGCGGGGCCAGCATGTCGCGGATGGCCTCCAACGCACGTTCGGCCTTGCCTTCCTGGATGAAGCCGATCAGCGCGTTGATCACCACCACGCCGATGATGACCGATGTATCGGCCCAATGGTTCAGCAGGGCCGTGACCACGGCCGAACCCATCAGGACGTAGATCAGGACGTTGTTGAACTGGGCCGCCAGCCGCGCCGCCCAGCCGCGCCGGACCACCATGCGCAACCGGTTGGGCCCGTCGCGGGCCAGACGGCGCACGGCCTCGTCGTCGCCAAGCCCCTCGACCCCCCGGGTCTCGGTCCGCGCGAATACCTCGTCAAGCGCCGTGGCGTGCCAGGGCGTTTGCGAGACGGTCCCGGCGTCTTCCCCACGGATTGGGGTCCCGGTGTTCATGGCCGCCTCCGGTGTTTGCCGCCTGGTCTACCTCACTCCACGATGCGCCACGTGCCGTCGGGCTGGCGGCAGGCCGTGCCCGTGGCGTTCTGGCGTTGCCCGTCGATGTCCACGGTCTGCGTGAAATCGCGGCAATACGTGCCGTCGGTCTTTTGGAAGGTGCGGGTCGGCGTGACGCTTCCGGAATGCCCCGAATCGGGATTGGACCACGTGGACACGGATCCCGAGCGGGTGTGTTCCAGGGACGCCTGGCTGGTGCGGGTCATCATGGTGCGGTCGGCTTCGTCGAGCCTTTTGCCGATGGTGGAGCCGCCGATGGCGCCCAGCACCGCGCCCGCGCCCATGGCCCAGATGCGACCGTCGCCGCCGCCGACCTTGGAGCCGAGGAATGCGCCCAACACCGCGCCGGTGACCGTGCCGATGGTTTCGTTTTGCGTGTCCTTGTTCAGGGTGTCGCATCCACCCGCGAGCAACGCCGCCGCCAAAAGCGGAACGGCAATACGGTTCGTTTTCATTTCAACCCCCTTGTCCGGGACGTTTCGGGGACTATGTTACCCTTCCATTGTAGCGCAAAACCGCGTTAGATTCCGGTCCGATTTTAGTTCCCTTGCGGAGTGCCCAGCGATGCCCACCTGCCTGATCGATCCCACCCCCGACGCCATCGCCGTCTCGACGGTCGCCGAAGACGCCTACGCCGCCTGGCTTGCCGCCCAGGACGCCGCCGCGCGCGATTGGCTGGCCATGGCCGGTTTCAAGGGCAAGGGCGGCCAGGCGGCCCTGATTCCCGGTTCCGGCGGACGGCCGCGCGCGGTCTACGTCATCGGCGGCCACGAAGGCCGGGGCGGGCCGTGGGCATGGTGCGGCCTGGGCGCGGGGCTGCCGGACGGCGCGTACCGGATCGAGGCCGAACTTGACGCCAACCAGGCCCACGACGCCGCCCTCGGCTTCGCCCTGGCGCGTTACCGGTATGACCGCTATCGCAGCCCGTCCGCCGAGGACGGCACCCGCGACGGTCCGCGTCTGGCGTGGCCCGAAGGGTGCGACCGCGACGCGGTGAAGGCGGCCTACGGCGCGACCAAGCTGGTGCGCGACCTGATCAACACCCCGGCCAGCGACTTGGGACCCGCCGAACTGGCGGTGGCGATCAAGGAACTGGCCGGCGCGTCCGGCGCGCAGTTTCGCGAAGTCGTCGGCGTGGACCTGATCCGCGAGGACTTCCCCGCCGTCTACGCCGTCGGCCGGGGGGCCGAGGACGCCCGCGCGCCGCGCCTGGTGGATTTCACCTGGGGACGCGATGATGCCCCCCGCGTCACCCTGGTGGGCAAGGGCGTGACGTTCGATTCCGGCGGTCTGGACATCAAGCCCGCCAGCGCCATGAAGCTGATGAAAAAAGACATGGGCGGCGCGGCCCATGCGTTGGGCGTCGCCTCCATGGTGATGGCGGCGAACCTGGACGTGCGCCTGCGCGTGATCGTCGCGGCGGTGGAAAACAGCGTTTCCGGATCCGCCATGCGCCCGCTCGACGTGGTCGCGACCCGCAAGGGCGTCAGCGTCGAAATCGGCCACACCGACGCCGAGGGACGGGTGATCCTGTCCGACGCCCTGGCCCTGGCGTCGGAGGACCAGCCCGACGTGATCATCGATTTCGCGACGCTCACCGGCGCGGCGCGGGTGGCGCTGGGAACCGACCTGCCGGCCCTGTTTTGCAACGACGACGCCCTGGCCGCCGCCCTTCTGGCGGCAGGGGCGCGAACGGCGGACCCGCTGTGGCGGATGCCGCTGTGGAAGGGCTACAAGCCGCAGATCAAAAGCTCCGTCGCCGACATCAAGAACGACACCGACAGCCCCTACGGCGGCGCGATCACGGCGGCGCTGTTCCTCGAGGAATTCGTCACCCCCGGCACGGCGTGGGCGCACATCGACCTGATGGCCTGGAACACGGCGTCCCAGCCCGGCCGCCCCGAAGGCGGCGAAGCCATGACCCTGCGCGCGGTGTTCGCCATGCTGGCGGAGCGCTTCGCGTAGGTTCGATTGCGTATTGCCCTGGGGGGCGGCGTCGGCTACAAATAGACCGCTATCGAAACGAATCGATTCGCCGAATGGGGGCAGGGTTTCTTCATGAGCATGGAACTGAACGAACTGGAAGCGTTGGATTTGTGGCGTCGCGCCATCACCAACAGCGTGCGGCTCGACGCGCCGGACCTGACCGCGCGGCAGATGGCGTTGTTGTTGACCGTCTACCTGACGCCGCCGCCGCACACGGTGCGGGGACTGGCGGAAACGCTGAAGGTTTCCAAGCCCGCCGTGACCCGCGCCATCGACCGTCTGGGCGACATGGAACTGGTGCGCCGCAAGGTGGACGAGGAGGACCGCCGTTCGGTCCTGATCCAGCGCACGGTGCGCGGTTCGGTGTTTTTGCGCGAATACGGCGAACTGATCGTCGCCGCCGCCCGCGCCGTGGCGAAAAAGGCCGAGGGCTGACCCCGCCCGCCTGCCTGGCGCCCGCGCGCATTTCCTCGTATGTTTCTTCTGGACAGCCCGGCCCGGCTTGCCTAAAACATCCAAAAAACCAACGCCAAAACATAGTCATGTGAACCTTGCCGCCGGTTCCGGCGTCTCGGAGGGTCAATGGGCAGCAATCCCGTAGAAGCGCGCTTTTTCCCCGTGTTCGACAACACGCAACAGCGGTTCGTCGGATACTATTGCCTGCCCCGGCGCACGCTTGACGACGGCAAGGTCGTCAGCGACGAAATGCTGCTGAGCCAAGGCATGGACGTGAAATCCGTCAACACCGCCCTGGTCGTGGAAAACATGCTGGGCACGGTGCGGCGCGGCTTCGCCAAGGCCCTGGCCCAGGTCAACGAGGGCAACGGCAAGCTGGTGATCATTCCGATCAACGGCGCGGCCCTGGTGCGCAAGGAGATCGCGACGGAATTCACCGCGTTCTGCAAGACCGTGCCCCAGGAGGTGTTCCAGGCGGTGGTCTTCGAGGTCACCAACGTTTCCGACGCGTCCGCCATGTCATTCCTCGACGAAGTGGCGATCGTGCTGTACCTGTTCTGCGCCACCTATTCGTGCCGCATTTCGCCACTCACCCAGAACTACAGCTTCTACGCCACCTGCAACTACGCCAGCGTCACCCTGGCGCTGGGCGGGCAGAAGCTGCCGGTGGAAAAGCTGGGGCCGCACCTGCAACGCGTGTCGCAGAAGGCCGAAACCAGCCGTCTCGACGTTTATCTGCACGGCGTTCCCGACACCGAGACGAAGGCCGCGGTGGAGCGGTCGGGCATCCGCTACATGGACGGCCCCGGCGTCACGGAAGACGCCTGAACCGGCGCATGGGCGTCCCCGCGCGGGCGGAGATGACGTTTTCGGAGTTTCCCCAAAATGGCTGGCCGGCGGACTTGAGCATTCCGTGGGTTCGGCCCAATTGGGTTGGCATGGGTGGTCCAAAGAATTTTGTTTGCCTCCGGCGGCTTGGCCGCTCGCTCAATGCTCGCTAGAGCGGCGCGCCTCGGATTTAAGGCGCGCCGCTCCAAACGATAAGGGCATGGACACCCCGGCGTCCATGCCCTTGAAAACACGAAAGGGGTGCGCGGATCAGTCGCGCAGCAATTCGTTGATGCCGGTCTTGGCGCGGGTGCGTTCGTCGACGCGCTTGACGATGACGGCGCAATACAGGTTGGGAGCCGGTTCGCCGTTCGGCATGGTGCGGTGGCTGGGAAGGGACCCCGACACCACCACCGAGTACGCCGGAACGCGGCCATAGAAGATTTCTCCGGTTTCGCGGTCGATCACCTTGGTCGAGGCGGAAATGAACACGCCCATGCCCAGCACCGAGCCTTCCTCGACGATCACGCCTTCGGCCACTTCGGCACGCGCGCCGATGAAGCAGTTGTCCTCGATGATGGTCGGGTTGGCCTGCAACGGCTCCAGCACGCCGCCGATGCCCGCGCCGCCCGACAGGTGCACGTTCTTGCCGATCTGCGCGCACGAGCCCACCGTGGACCAGCCGTCCACCATGGTGCCGGTGTCGACGTAGGCGCCCAGGTTGACGAAGCTCGGCATCAGCACCACGCCCGGCGCGATGTAGGCGCCGCGGCGCGCCACGCAGTTGGGCACCGCGCGGATGCCGGCTTCGCGGAACCTAGCGTCGTCCCAGCCCTTGAACTTTGACGGGACCTTGTCGAACCAGTGCGCGCCGCCGGGCCCGCCTTCGATGAGCCCCATGTCGTTGAGGCGGAAAGACAGCAGCACCGCCTTCTTCAGCCACTGGTTCACCTTCCAGTCCCCCACGCCCAGGCGTTCGGCGACGCGCGCCTTGCCGCTGTCCAGCAGGTTCATCGCCTCGTTGACGGCTTCGCGGACCTCGCCCTGGGTGTTCAGCCCGATGTCGGCGCGGTTTTCCCATGCGGCGTTGATGGTGTTCTCAAGATCGGTGTGGCTCATGGCGGTCAACTCATCCTGTCAGGGTGTCACAAACACCGGGAACATAAGGTCTGAACCGGTGGAAGTCCAGCCTTTCAGAGGGATTCCAGCCACGCCACCAGATCGTCGGTTTGGTGCTCCACATGGTCGCCCACGGGTTCTTCCTTGCAGATCGCGCATTCCGTCACGGGGCGCACCCACACCGTCGCCATGCCCAGCGCTCGGGCGGGTTCCAGGTTGCGGGCGATGTCCTCGACCATCACCGCGCGGACCGGATCGAAGGCGAAGCGTTTCACCAGCCTGTCGTAGATTTCCGGTTCGGGCTTGGGCACGAAGTCGGCTTCCACGATGTCGAACACGCCGTCGAAATGGTCGCTGACGCCAAGCCGCGCCAGGACCCGGTCCACGTGCGCCATGTCGGCGTTGGTGAAGATGATCTTGCGCCCCTCCAGTCCGCTCAGCGCCCGGTCCAACTCGGGGGCCGGGGGAATGGCGGACACGTCGATGTCGTGGACGTAGTCCAGATAGGGAACGGGATCCATGCCGTGGTTCAGCATCATGCCCCGGAGCGTGGTGCCGAAGCGTTTAAAGTAATCCTTCTGCACCCGGTAGGCCTGGTCCTTGTCGACGTCGAGGAACCGCGCCAGATAGTCGCGCATGCGCGCGTCGATCTGTTCGAACAGTCCGTGCACGCCGGAATACAGCGTGTTGTCCAGGTCGAACACCCAGGTTTCGGCGTGGCGCAGGGATGTCGGGACGTCGCTCATGCCCCCTTGGTAGGCGGAGCCGACCACGGGCGCAAGGCTTTTCCCATCACGAGGATTTTATCCGAAAACCATCATAACTGCTGTGACCCGGGGGCAGACATGCTATGGTGGGTTCTCATGTGATCATTCAAAAGCGGCCGCCAACCCAACGCCATGCAAACACCCAGCCCCGCCACGCCGCCGAAAGTCACGGGCGGCGCCGACCTCAAGGCCGAACGCGACCGCTTCGTCGCGATGTCGTTCTGTTGGGCGGATTTCCTGTTGGAAGTCGATTTGGAAGAGCGCATCGTGTTCGCCGGCGGCCCGTGGCAAGGCATCACCGGAAAGACCACGGACGAATTGAAGGGCGTTCCTCTCCTGGACCTGGTTCACGACGAAGACGTCGAGCTGATGCGTTCGCTTTTGGGCGTGGCGCGCCGCCAGGGCCGGATCGAGGACGTCGACATCCGCTTCAAGGGCCGCGGACAGATGCAATTGCCCATCGGTTTCGCCGGATACTTTTTGGAAGATCTGGGCAACCACTATTTCCTCGCCATGCGCATGTCGCGCCAGCCGGGCGGCGGCATCACCCCCAAGGGCCGGGAGAAGAAGGCCGGGTCGAACCTTTACGACGCCAAGTCCTTCGCCGACGTTTTGGGCGGCAAGCTCAAGGCCGGGGCCGAAGACAGCCACCTCACCCTCATCAACATCCCCGGCATGGCCGAACTCAAGGCGCGCCTGGGTGACGACGATCAGGCGGAACTGGACAAGGTTCTGGGCACCTATCTGCGCGCCAATTCGGTGGACGGCGACAGCGCCGCCGAACTGGACGCCGGCAAGTACACCATCGTGCACGGCGACGACATCAACGTCGGGCATCTGGAAACCCAACTGGCCGACGTCGCCAAGAAATTCGACCCCGAACACCAGGACCTCGAAGTCCTGGCCGCGACCATGGAGGTCGATTCCCAAAACATTTCCGAGGAAGACCTCGCCAACGGCCTGCTCTACGCCATCAACCAGTTCAAGGAACAGGGCGACAAGTTCAACATCAAGGATCTGTCGACCAACCTGTCCTCACTGGTCAACGACGCCGCCAACAAGGTCTCGACGTTCAAGACCACGGTCGCCAACATGGCGTTCAATCTGGTCTATCACCCCATCGTCGACGTGATGACCGGCGAGGTTCACCACTACGAAGCGCTGACCCGTTTCGAGGAAGGCATCAGCCCCTACGAAATCATCACCATGGCGGAACAGACGGGCCTGATCCCCGGATTCGACATGGCGGTGGTGGAAAAGGGTCTGGAATTTCTCAACACCATTCCGCGCAACAGCCCGATGTCCATCGCCATCAACATTTCCGGCCAGTCGGTGGCGTCGGACTGGTACGTCAACAAGTTGCACAACCTCCTCAAGGACAACGCCTGGGCCAAGGGCCGCATGGTCTTCGAAATCACGGAATCGTCCAAGATGGAAGACCTGGACGCGGCCAACAACTTCATCCAACGCCTGCGCAAGGACGGCTATCCGGTATGCCTGGACGACTTCGGCGCGGGCGCCGCCAGCTTCAGCTATCTCATGCGTCTCGAAGTCGACGTGGTGAAGCTCGACGGCCCGGTGGTCAAGGACGCCCAGAAAGCCCGGCGCGGCAAGGCGCTGTTCGAAAGCATGGCGACCTTGTGCAAAAACCTCGGGATTGAAACCATCGCCGAAATGGTCGACAACAAGGCCGGTCTCGATTTCGTGCGCAAGTGCGGCATCGATTACGCCCAGGGCTACCTGTTCGGCAAGCCCAACGCCGACGTGAAAAAGTTCAAAATGGCCGATCACGTCCATTTGTTCCCCAACCCGTCCTTCACCAAGGGCGGCGGCTGGTGACGCGACCGCGTCACCCGCCTTTTTGATCGAAAAGAACCATACATGACTGATTTTACCGGGCTCGGCCTGATCGAGCCCATCCTCAAGGCCCTCGCGGCCGGTGGCTACACCACACCAACGCCGATCCAGGCGCAAGCCATTCCCACCCTGCTGAAAGGCCGCGACCTGTTGGGCGTGGCGCAAACCGGCACCGGCAAGACCGCGGCCTTCGTCCTGCCCATTCTGCAACGCCTGCACAAGGCCAACGCCTTGCCCGCGCGCAAGCGCCCGCGCGCCCTGATCCTGACGCCCACGCGCGAACTCGCGTTGCAGATCCACGAAAACATTCTTGGCTATGGAAAGCACCTGAACATCCAGGCCGCCGTGATCTTCGGCGGCGTGTCGCTTGGGCCGCAGATCAAGATCCTGGGCGACGGCGTGCAGATCCTGGTCGCCACGCCGGGCCGTCTCCTCGACCTCATGTCCCAGGACAAGGTGCGGCTGGACCGCATCGACACCCTGGTTCTGGACGAGGCCGACCGCATGCTCGACATGGGCTTCGTCAACGATGTGCGCAAGGTCTGCGCCGCCGTTCCTGAACAACGCCAAACGGTGCTGTTCTCCGCCACCATGCCCCAGGCCGTCGCCAAGCTGGCCGCCGGGTTGATGACCGATCCGGCGCGGGTCGAGGTCACGCCGCCCGCCACCACCGCCGAACGCATCCGCCAATCGGTCCTGATGGTGCGCAAGGATCAGAAACGCGCGCTGCTGACCCACGTCCTCAGGGACGACGCCATTTCCCGGGTGCTGGTCTTCACCCGCACCAAGCACACCGCCAACCGGGTGGCCAAGCAGCTCGACCAGGACGGCATCCGCGCCGACGCCATCCACGGCAACAAGACCCAGAACGCCCGCCAGCGCGCCCTTCAGGGGTTCCGCGACGGCGACGTGCGGGTCCTGGTCGCCACCGACATCGCGGCGCGCGGCATCGACGTCGACGGGGTGTCGCACGTCATCAACTTCGACCTGCCGAACGAACCGGAAAGCTATGTGCACCGCATCGGCCGCACGGCGCGCGCCGGGGCCGACGGCCAGGCGATCTCGTTCTGCGACGCCGAGGAACGCGGCTATCTGCGCGACATTGAAAAAGCCATCC
>JADGBG010000193.1 GCA_015231605.1 Alphaproteobacteria bacterium
GCGACCGCTTCGAGAAGAAGCACGGCATCAAGCTCGGCTTCATGTCGTTCTTCGCCAAGGCCTGCGTCACGGCGCTGCGGGAAATCCCGGCCCTCAACGCGGAAATCAACGGCGACGACATCATCTACAAGAACCACTACGACATCGGCATCGCGGTGGGCACCGAACAGGGCTTGGTGGTGCCGGTGGTGCGCGACGCCGACGCCATGACCTTCGCCGTGATCGAGCAGACCATAGCCGACTATGGACGGCGCGCCCGGGAAGGCCGCCTGACGCTCGACGAATTGACGGGCGGCACCTTCACCATCACCAACGGCGGCATTTTCGGATCGCTGCTGTCGACGCCCATTCTCAACCCGCCGCAGTCGGGCATCCTCGGCATGCACAAGATCCAGCAACGCGCCATGGTGATGCCCGACGGCTCCATCGAGGCGCGGCCGATGATGTATCTGGCGCTCAGCTACGATCACCGCATCGTCGACGGACGCGAGGCCGTGACCTTCCTGGTGCGGGTCAAGGAATGCATCGAGGACCCCGACCGCATCATGCTGGACACCTAGGGGCGAGGACGGAACCATGGCGGACAGCGCATTCGACGTTATCATCATCGGCGGCGGGCCCGGGGGATACGTGGCCGCCATCCGTTCGGCGCAGTTGGGCTTCAAGACCGCGTGCGTGGACAAGCGCCCGACGCTGGGGGGGGCGTGCCTCAACGTCGGCTGCATCCCGTCCAAGGCGCTGTTGCAGTCCTCCCACCTGTTCGAACAGGCCGCCACCGGTCTGGCCCAGCACGGGATCGGCGTGGGCGCGCCCAAGCTGGATTTGGCCGCCATGATGGCGCGGAAAGACGGCGTGGTGGGCGACCTCACCAAGGGCATCGACTTCCTGTTCAAGAAGAACAAGATCGCGCGCATCGAAGGGGCGGCGAAACTGACCGCGCCCGGAACCGTGCGCGTCGGCAAGACCGATTACACCGCCAAGCACGTGGTCATCGCCACCGGCTCGGAACCCGCGCCCCTGCCGGGGATCGCGGTCGATGAAAGGCGCATCGTGACCTCCACCGGCGCGCTGGCTCTGACCAAGGTCCCCAAGAGCCTGACGGTGATCGGCGGCGGCGTGATCGGGTTGGAGCTGGGATCCGTGTGGCGCCGGCTGGGGGCCGAGGTGACGGTGATCGAATACCTGCCCGCCATTCTGCCCGGCATGGACGGCGAGGTGGTCAAGCACGCCACGCGCATGTTCAAGAAGCAGGGCCTGACGCTCAAGACCGCGACCCGCGTGGTGGCGGCGAAAACCGCCAAGACCGAGGTGACGCTGTTCCTCGAACCGGCGGCGGGCGGGGCGCGGGAATCCCTCAAGTCCGACGTGGTGTTGGTCGCCGTGGGGCGCAAGCCGTTCACCGACGGGCTGGGCCTGGACTCACTGGGCGTGGCCATGGACGAACGCGGTTTCGTCAAGACCGACGGTCACTTCAAAACCAACGTGGACGGGCTATACGCCATCGGCGACGTCATCGGCGGCGCGATGCTGGCGCACAAGGCGGAAGAAGAAGGCATCGCCTGCATGGAATTGATCGCCGGGCAGGCCGGTCACGTGAACTACGCCGCCATCCCCGCCGTGGTCTATACGCACCCGGAAATCGCGGTGCTGGGGCGCACCGAAGAGGCCTTGAAGGCGGACGGCGTGGACTACGCCGTCGGCAAGTTCCCGTTTCTCGCCAACTCGCGCGCCAAGGCGACGGGGGAAACCGAGGGTTTCGTCAAGATCCTGTCCGACGCCAAGACGGACCGGGTGCTGGGCTGTCATATCCTCGGCCCCGGCGCTGGGGAACTGATCCAGGAAGTGGCGCTGGCCATGGAATTCGGCGCGGCCTCGGAAGACATCGCCCGCACGTCGCACGCCCATCCAGGCACGGCGGAAGCCGTCAAGGAAGCCGCCCTGGCCTGCCTCGGCCGGGCCATTCACGTCTGATCTCCACGTTTCGGTCCGGCAAAGAGAAACCGCCCGGCGCGTGGGGCACCGGGCGGCGAAGGCCGGGAGTGTTGTGCGTGGTGTTCCGGCCTTGCTTCGACGGTCGGAACCGCCTTATTTCGCTTTGAATTCGCCGCCCGCGGCGACGGTCAGCGCCTTGCGGATGGCTTCCGGCGACGCCATGATGTTCATGAAGCTGTTGTCGCCCATCATGCTGAGGTCCGGGAAGTTGATGGCGATGCGGAACCGCGCGTACAGCGCATAGGCCTTGTTGCCGGACACCACGATTTCATAGGGCAGGTGCGCGGTGGAGCGCACGTCCTTGAAGTCGATCTCGCCCATGATGAACTGGTCGGCGCGGAACTTCTCGTCGGTGTTGGTGACGTCGCCCGACAGACCGACGGCGAAGTAGGTTTCTTCCTTGCCCGGCACGTCGACGCGGGCGATCTTGGTCGCGCCTTCGGCGTTGTTGGCGAGCGCCGCTTCCACGCCCGCGACGGCGGCGGCGTAGCTGTCATAGCTGGCCAGCTTGGACGGGTCGTCGAAGTATTCCATCAGGAAGGCATAGTGGTATTCGCGCAGTTCAGCGTCGGTCAGGCCGTCCTTGGGGCCGAATTCGCCCTGATTGCCCAGCACCCCGGACAGCGCGGTGGAGACGGCGCCGAGGTCGGCGTTCATGCGGTACGCGGCAGCCATGTAGTTGGGATTGGTGTAGGCCACCTGGACCTCGCCGTTCACGTCGGTGATGGACACGCGCTGCACCACGCCATAGGCGCCGAATTCGCTTTGCGCGGCGGCGGCCTTCAGCGCGTCGTTGGTGACGATGATGACGTGCGCGCCCGTGTACGGCGAATAGGCGCCCGCGATCTCGAAACCGGCGGACTGCAGCTTGGCGGTCACGTCGGTGGTCACGGCGGCCGCGTCGCCCGCGGCCTTGCTGGCCAGGAAGAACGGCTTCATTTTGTCCGCCGCGTGAACCGGCAGCGAAATGGCCATCATGGCCAGGGCGGCGATGGCGATGGAAAGACTGCGAAACATGTTTTGAAAACCCCCGTCTGAATAACTTTTTGTCGTTGTTGGCGCACGCATTTCGATAGTCCGAAATTCATACACAAGTCCACTAGTGTCCGGTTAAAAATAGAATAGATTCAATTGGTTGGTTATTTGCGGCG
>JADGBG010000043.1 GCA_015231605.1 Alphaproteobacteria bacterium
ATTCAGACTTTTCCCATCTTGGGAATCCCCTTTCGGGCCATAATGAGAATTGCTGGTGTCAGGGCATGTTGGGTGCTTGTAACCGCCGTTGGGAAAGCTATATTTCAGATATACTGTGGTGGTGGACTGCGATACGGTAAGAGGCATGCGACAGGGCGCTGAATTCCATCGTGTGATGCGTGCGCGCCGCTTCGGCGCTGCGGTCGCTTGCGCCGTGTTCGCGCTGGTCGCCTTTCCCGTTTCGAGCCTTTCCGCCGCTGACGACAAGCCCAGCTTCTTCGACACGCTCGAAACCATGTCTGACAAGCTCGACCCCTTCAAAAAATGGAACGAAGCCGTCGAAAAGTACACCAAGGAAAAGGCCTTGGCGAAGGAGGGGAAGTGCGGCGACAAGGAAATGAACAAGTGCAACTACACCAAGTGGGTGGAGTTCCTGGCCGGCATCAAGGAAAAGGATCTGGTTTCGCAGATCCGCGAAATCAACGACTACATGAACCGCGCGCCTTACATCACCGACCCGGTCAACTGGGGGGAAAAGGACTATTGGGCGTCGCCCGGTGAATTCATGACCAAGTTCGGCGATTGCGAGGATTACGCCATCGCCAAGTTCATGTCGCTCAAGATGCTGGGCTATAACGAGGACGATTTGCGCGTGGTGGCGGTGAAGGACCTGAACCTCAAGATCGGCCACGCCATCCTGGTGGTATTCTACGAGGGCAAGCCCTACGTCCTGGACAACCAGATCAAGCAGGTCATGCCGGCGACCAAAATCAAGCATTACGTCCCGCAGTTCTCCATCAACACCAAGGCATGGTGGCGCCATCGTCCGGCGGGGTGACGGCCCTGACGTTTCGCGGTCTCGGTCCGGTCGGGATGTCGGGATGTTAGCCGGCGGTCCATGCCGGAACGTCGGCCGCGATGCGCCAATGATCGGCGGGGCCATTTTTCCGTGCCGGGAAGGGTGGTGCAAGCTTGCCTTTTTGGCGGTTTCGCCTACAGTCCCCCTTTCTTTGGACCAGCCACCCGGGACCTCATGTCACACCTCGTCAACTATGTTGAAAACCGGCGCACGTTCGCCATCATCGCCCACCCCGACGCGGGCAAGACGACGCTGACGGAAAAGCTGTTGCTGTTCGGCGGCGCGATCCAGATGGCCGGCGCGGTGAAGGCGCGGGGCGAGGCGCGGCGCGCGCGCTCGGACTGGATGAAGGTGGAGCAGGAACGCGGCATTTCGGTGGCCTCCAGCGTCATGACCTTCGATTACGGCGAGCAGACCTTCAACCTGTTGGATACCCCGGGCCACGAGGATTTTTCCGAAGACACCTATCGCACGCTGACCGCCGTGGACAGCGCGGTGATGGTGATTGACGGCGCGAAGGGCGTGGAAAGCCAGACCAAGAAGCTGTTCGAGGTCTGCCGTCTGCGCGACATGCCGATCACCACCTTCGTCAACAAGATGGACCGCGAAAGCCGCGAGACCTTCGACATCCTGGACGAGATCGAACAGAACCTGGCGCTGGACGTCACGCCCGCCACGCTGCCCATCGGCATGGGCCGCGAATTTCTGGGCTGTTACGACCTGCTGAACGACCAGTTGATCCTGATGGAACGCACCAAGGGCGAAACCGTGGCGGCGGGCATCCAGGTGAAGGGCCTGGACGATCCCAAGCTGGACGAACTGCTGCCCGCGCACGCGGTGGCCAAGCTGCGCGAAGACGTCGACATGGCGCGCGGCCTGTGCCCGCCGTTCGACCATCAGGCGTTTCTGGACGGCACCATGACGCCGGTGTTTTTCGGATCGGCGGTCAACAATTTCGGCGTTCGGGAACTGCTGGAAGGGTTGCGGAAATACGCCCCCAGCCCGCGCCCTCAACCGACATCCACCCGCACGGTGGACCCGATGGAAAACAAGGTCACCGGCGTGATCTTCAAGATCCAAGCCAACATGGACCCCAAACACCGCGACCGCATCGCCTTCATGCGCGTCAATTCCGGACACTTCAAGCGCGGCATGAAGCTCAAGCACATCCGCTCCGGCAAGGTCATCCCCATCCACAGTCCGGTGATGTTCCTGGCCCAGGACCGCGAGGTGGCGGAGGAAGCCGTGGCCGGCGACATCATCGGCCTGCCCAACCATGGCAACTTGCGGATCGGCGACACGCTGAGCGAGTCCGAGGACATCCGCTTCACCGGCGTGCCGACGTTCGCCCCGGAATACCTGCAAAAAGCCCGTCCCGAAGACCCGCTCAAGGCCAAGCACTTAGGGAGAGCGCTGCAACAGATCGCGGAAGAGGGCGGGGCCAGCGTGTTCAAGCCCATGATCGGGTCGGACTGGGTGGTGGGCGTGGTCGGCCCGTTGCAGTTCGAAGTCCTGGCCGACCGCATCCGCACGGAGTTCGAGGTTCCGGTGCACTTCGAGCCGACCGAGCTGTATACGGCCCGCTGGCTGGACGGCGACGACAAGGACGTCAAGGCGTTCATCGACGCCAACCGCGGCAGCGTCGGCGAGGACCACGACGGCGACCCCGTCTACATGGCCCGCAACGCCTGGCACCTCAACAAGGCCCAAGACGACTTCCCCAAGGTGACGCTGAAGAAAACCAAGGAACAGGCGTTGGCGTGACGCCCACAAACGGCCATCGGATTTCGTCGATGCATGGCTGGCATCTCCCTCACAGAACTGGGAAATGCTTTCGAGGGTGTTTCATCGAAACCGATATGATGGATCGAAGCTTGACAATGACCTGCAAGCGGAGAAGCCATGGTTGCAGGATGTTGTTCGGCAATTCGAAAACAAAGCGAAAAATCTGGATCCTGTCACCGCCGTTCGGGTTCGTGACTTCATTCCCAAAGGCATTCCCGGTCTCCAAGACAACGAGGACGCGGGTCCGAGTTCTTAGCCTATCCCCTGGGCTCCCGCCTTCGCGGGAGCGACGGATATCTCCGTAAGGTCGTGTTGGGTTCATTTGACTCTTGCCTCGCTTCGTGGGATGCTAAGGCTGTCATTCTTGCAAGCGCCCGACCTTAACTGGGCGCGGTAACAAACATCTGTATCCCTTTTTCAAACACTCAGGGGGGGAGCCGGTGCTGCAAGCGCGGACCACCGGATGCTCGGAGCCTGTCCTCTCCTCGTGTTCGTCAGCAAACCAGGACAGCGTTGAAAAAGGAAATAAGCATGAAAAAGATCCTTCTCGCTTCCGCCGCCGTGATGGCGCTGGCCGTTGCCGCTCAGGACGCCCAGGCATGGGGCGGCTGGGGCCCGTGGGGCAACGACGGCTGGGGCAACAACAACGGTTGGGGCAATGGCGACGGTTCCGGCTGGGGCGACGGCTCCGGTGGCGGCGACTTCTCCATGAGCTTCAGTGGTCGCGGCAATGGCCGTGGCAACGGCTATAACGGCTACAACGGCTACAATGGCTTCAACGGCTACGGCGGCTATCCGGGCTACGGTTATGGCGCTCCCTACGGCGCCCCGTACGGCGCCCCGTACGGCGCTCCCTACGGCGCCCCGTATGGCGCTCCGGGGGCTCCGGGCGCTCCGGGCGCTCCGGGCGCTCCGGCGGCTCCGTCGGCTCCGGCCCGCTAAGGCGAAAGCCTGAACGAATGAAAACGCCGCATCCCCCACGGGGTGCGGCGTTTTTCGTTGGGCGATCCGGAATTATTTTTTGGGCCGGATATTCACCCGTTCGGTGACCTGGGTGACGTTTTCGATGTCCTTGACCACCCGCACGGCCTTGTCGAGTTCGGCCTTGGACAGCGCGCGGCCGAACAGGAACACGTGACCGCCCACCGAATGCCAGCGGAAGTTCGTGACGTTGACCCCCTTGGCGTCGAGAAGCTGGGCGTTGATCTTGGTTTCGATCACGGTGTCGTCGACGAAGTTCTCGACCGTGCCCTTGTTCTCTTCCAGCTTGGTCTTGATCAGGACTTCGTTGTAGACCTGCTTGACGCCTTCGATGGTCTTGGCGATCCGCCCCACCTGCGCTTCCTGGGCCACGGTTTCGACCACACCGGTCAGCATCATGTCCTGTTCGTAGACGTCGACGTTGATCGACACCACGTCGGTCCCCATCTGGTCGCCGATGGCGGCGATCATCTTGGCCTTGATCTTGGTGTCGGTGGCGATGTCTTCGGCGCTACGGTCTTCGACCGCCGCCTCCACCGCGCCCTTGACGTAGGACAGCGGGTTGAATTCGATCGCCCAGGCCGGATGGGTAAGGGCGATGGCGGCCGCCAGGGCGGCGGAAACGGCGATGGTGCGCATGGTACTAGGCCTCCCGAATCGATGTCGTCTGGAAGCGGTATTTTTCGCCGAAACGCGCACGGAGTCCAGGGCCGCGGTCACACCACGCCCAGCATTTCCGCGACCAGCGGGTGGCGCACCACGTCGTCGTCCTTGAGCCGCACCACGCCGATGCTGTCCAGAACCTCCAACCGGGCCGCGATGTCCGCCAGCCCCGACATGCCCGGCAGCAGGTCGGACTGGTCCGGGTCGCCCGTCACCACCATGGTGGAATGCCAGCCCATGCGGGTCAGCAGCATCTTGATCTGGGTGTAGGTGCAGTTCTGCGCCTCGTCGATCACCACGAAGGCGTTGTTGAGCGTGCGCCCGCGCATGAAGCCCACGGGGGCGATTTCGATTTCGCCGTTCTTCATCATGGTCTTGAGGCTCCGTCCCCCCAACCGGTCTGTCAGCGCATCGAACAACGGACGCAGATAGGGGGCGATCTTGTCTTCCATCTCGCCGGGCAGGAATCCCAGGCTTTCACCGGCTTCCACCGCCGGGCGGGTCAACACGATGCGGCCCACCTGCCCCTGTTCGAAGGCCTCAACGGCTTTTGCGATGGCCAGATACGTCTTGCCGGTGCCCGCCGGGCCCAACGCCACGACCAGGTTATGCGCGTCGATGGCGTCCAACAGGACCTTCTGGCCGGGGCTGCGCGGCGCGACGTTCTTGACGTAGCGCTGCTCGCGCGGGTTTCCATATCCGTCTCCGTCGCCTTCCAGCGGATCCCAGCCGCGCGGGGTGTGGCTCGGGCGAAAGGCGTGCACGTTGTTCGTGGCGGCGGTCTGCTGGCGGCGGACTTTCTTACCCATGACGGTTTCTCCGGTTGTGAAGGAAGGAGGAACGAAAAACGCCCCCGAAACGGAGGCGTTGCAAAGACGTGCGATGGTGGCGGACGGCGGCGAGAATGGTGTGCGATTGACCCGGCCCCGCGTGCATGGGCGGGTGGAGGGTTCCTTGAAGATCGCATATGGCTGTCATGGACAGGCCTCCCCAGCGAATCGTCCGATGCCCGATTGTATCAGAAAAAATGTTAACGGAATTTGTCAGTGCGATTTGGGCGCATGCAGACGGCGGAGATCGCGGGCCGGGGCCAGCACGCCCACGCCGGTCATCGCCGACAGCGCCGCCGCCCCCAACAGGATCGCCGTCACCGTGACGCCCGCGTCCAACAGCCAGCCCATCAGAACCGGGGCCAGCGCCGTGGACAGCACCGTCATGGACGACGTCAGCGATCGGATCGCGCCCAAATGCCGCACCCCGAAGGTTTCCGCCCACGCCGCGCTGATCAGCACCGTGCTGGCCCCGACGCTCAAGCCCCCCAGGCCCAGATACAGCGGCGCGGCGAAAGCCTGGTCCATCAGGCCCGCCACCATCAGTCCGGCGGTCAACGGCACGACGAACACCGGCAGCACCCGGCCGGGGCCTTTGCGGTCCACCGCCCAGCCGGTCAACAGGCTGGAAACCACCGAGGTGGCCGCGAACACCGGGAAACTGGCGGCCAGCAGGGCGATGTCCCAGCCCTTGGCCCCGGCGATGGCGAGCTGGTGAAAGAACAGCCCCGTCATCATGAACGGCGGCATCAGCGCGGCGGGGACGATCAGTTGGAACCGCCAGTCCGCCAGGATGCGCCGTTGGGTCAGCGGTTCCTCCACCTTGCCGGATTTGGCTTCCGCGTCCTTGAGGCGGCGTTCCAGCTCCGCGTGGCGTTCGCCGTGCCCGCGCAACATCCACATCGCCACCGGCAGGTGCAACACCAGGACGTAAAGCGCGATGCCGCCCCAGGCGTCACGCCACGAATGCGCCGCAAGGACCAGCACGACCAGCGCCGGAAACGTCGCCTCGGCGATGGGGTAGCCGAGCCCCACGACGCTCATGGCGCGCCCGCGCGCGGCCTCGAAGTAGCGCGCCTGGCTGACCACGGCGGTATGGCGCAACAGCCCCTGGCCGAACAGGCGCAGTCCCACGAACGCCACGCCCATCAGCACGACGTGGTTCGCCACCGTCAGCAATCCCGCGGAAGCCGCCAGGCCCAGGAACACCGCGCCCGCGAACAGGCGCAAGTCCACCCGGTCGACGAGCTTGCCCGCCCACAGGATCACGGCGGCGCTGGCCAGCGTGGCGAGGCCGTAGACGGCGCCGAAATCGCCGTGGCTGAGCGCGAACTCGGCACGGAACTGGTCGCCGAACAGCGCGATGAAGAACGTCTGGCCGAAATTGCTGGCCAGCGTGCACATCAAGCCGAATGCCAAGAAGCGTTTGTTGGTCCACAGAAAGGACAGGGTGTCCATGGCGGTGCGTCGGGCGTCCGGGCGTCAGTGGCCCTTGCGCGCGCACTCGACGCACACCGGGGTGGCGGGGTCCATGTCCAGGCGCTTGGCCGCGATGTCCTCGCCGCACGACACGCAATAGCCGTACTCGCCGTCCTCCATGCGTTTCAGCGCGGCGTCGATGCGTTGCAGTTCGACCTCGCGCCGGCGTTCCGTTTCCAACTGCATGGCCTGGTTCTGCAACGCGTCCATGCGCGACAGGCGGCCGACGCTGGTCTGGTCCAGAACCACCACGCCGCGTTCGTCGGCGGTGATTTGCGCGTCGTGCTCCAATTCGCCGCGTTCGCTGTGCAGCTTTCGTTTCAAGGCGTCGAGGTCGATGTCGATGCGGTCGGTCATGGCCTGGAGCTCCCGGCTCGTGAAGTTTTGCCTTGGCGAAAGGCTGGGCGGTTCCCACATGCTAGAAAACAAGCACACGGGGGACGAAGACGCAATCGTGGAGGTTAGAGATGTTTGTGAAATCCATTCTCGACGAAAAAAATGCCGGCGTGATCACCGTCAAGCCCGGCGACACCATCCGCCAGGTGGCGCAGATGTTCAAGGCTCTCAAGATCGGCTTCGCCGTGGTCGATGACGGCGACAGCGAATGCGCGGGCTGCATTTCGGAACGCGACATCATCCACCACATGGCCGAGCATGGGGAATTCGACGACGTTCCCGTGTCCGCGGTCATGCGCCAGGCGCTTTCCACCGTTCATCCGGACATGACGTTGGACGAGGTGCGCGATCTGATGACCACGCATCGCACCCGTCATGTCGTGGTGTGCAACGGGGAAAGCCTGTTGGGCGTCGTCAGCATCGGCGATTTGATCAAGCACAGCCTGACGGAATGCCGCGTCGACACCGCGCAGATGCGCGATTACATCGCGGGGCACGGGTACCAGTAACCCGGCGGCCGTTCAGGCGTTGCGGCGGAGTTTGACCGGCCCGTCGGTCGGTCCCGAGGTGGCCTTGCCCTTGGTCTTCTTTTCCGGCTGCGGGCGGGCGAACACCCATGCGTCGCCTTCCGACGCACCGGGCTGGAAGGCGTAGCCGTCGACGTCGAAATCCTTGAGGCTTTCGGGGTCGGTGAGGCGGTTTTCCATGATCCAACGCGCCATCATGCCGCGCGCTCGTTTGGCGAACAGGCTCATCACCTTGATTTCGCCGTTGTCGCGGATTTCCTTGAACACCGGCGTGATGACGCGCAGTCCGCCCTGGGCCAGGACGTCGCCTCGCGCGGCGGTGAAGTATTCGACGCTGGCGCAGCACACCAGGGCCTTGGCCTTGGCGCTCTTCGCCTGCGCCAGGATGTCGCCCGCCAAGCGGTCCCCCCAGTATTCGTAAAGGGTCTTGCCCTTCGGATTGGCCATGCGCGTGCCCATGTCGAGACGATGCGGGCGCACCAGGTCCAGCGGGCGCAAGCGGCCGTACAGGCCCGACAGGATGATCAGGTGGTCCTGGGCGTAATCCAGGTCCTTCTTCGTCATCGTGGCCGCGTCGAGCCCCACGTAGGTATCGCCGGAGAACATCCAGCACGCGGGCTTGGCCGTATCCGGAGTGTGCGGGGTGGCGAAGGCGCGGTATTGGTCCTTGACGACGGCCGCCTGATTTTCACTGATGTGCATCAGCTTTTCGTAGTCGGCCGTGTCCAGCGCGCGCGCGACGCCCGCCAGGATGTCCGCGTCTCCGACATAGTCGGGCGTGGTGAGGCCGGGCGTGTCGCGATCCCAGTCCTTGAGGTCCAGGCGCTTGGCGGGGGAGATGACGCAGAGCATGATGTATCCATTTAGACTTGTTCCAAAAGCTTGGGCAGATTAATCCAGACGAACGCCCCGGTCCAGGAAGGAGAAACCGACGTGATCACCGTATACGGAATCAAGAGCTGCGACACCGTCAAGAAGGCCCTGAAATGGCTGGAGGAACGCGGCATCGAACATGCCTTTCACGACGTTCGCGCGGATGGCCTGGATCGCCCCGAACTGGAACGCTGGGCCGGCGCGTTGGGATGGGAAGCGATGCTGAACAGGCGTTCGACCACGTGGCGGAACCTTACGGACGCGGACAAGGACGGTCTGAACGAAGCCCGTGCCCTGGATCTGATGTTGGCCCGGCCGACCCTGATCAAGCGGCCGCTGTTCGATTTCAACGGTCTGATCCTGCAAGGCTTTGACGCGCGCGTGAAGGCGCGGCTGCAATAAGGTCATGGGAATGGGCGAAAAGCTTCCGCGCCGCGCGCAGTCAATTGCCAATCGGAAACATTGCCCTTATGATCCCGTCCAGAACGCCTTGGGGGGGCGCCAGAAGCCCAAGGCCCTGTTGGAACGCATGCGTTGATTTGGGGATTAAGGATCACAATGATTACCCGCCGTTTCGCCTTTGCCGCCTTGACCGTTTGGGCGATGGCCCTTTGGTGCGCCCCCGCGTCCGCCACGGCCACGCCCAACGGGGAGTCCGCCGCCAGCGCGTTCATCGAATCGCTGGCCCAGGAAGCTGTCCAGGCCCTGACCGTCAAGGACGTGACCTTCGACGATCGGCTGAAGCGTTTCCGTCAGTTGTTCGCCGCCAACTTCGACGTGCCGATCATCGGCAAGTGGGTGTTGGGGCGGTACTGGAACAAGGCCTCCGACGCAGAGAAGGATGAGTATTTCAAGCTGTTCGAGGAATACGTGGCGATCACCTACGTCAATCGTTTCGACCAGTATTCCGGCGAAAGCATCAAGGTCGTGAAGACCGTCAGCGAAACGGGCTCGGACACGATCGTCTATTCGGAAATCCACCGCCCCACCGGCGGCGAGCCGATCCGCGTCGATTGGCGGGTGCGCAGCGAATCCGACGTGTACAAAATCATCGACGTCTATGTCCAGGGCATCTCCATGAGCCAGACCCAGCGCAAGGAATTCGCTTCCGTCATCCGCAACAACGGGGGCGAGGTGAAGGGGCTCATCGACGAGATGCGCAAGCAGATCGCCAAGCTCAGCGCCGTCAACTGAAGCCGGAATCCTCGGGATGAAGGGCGCGGGGGACGAAAACTTTCCCGTCGCCTCCGCCCTTTTGCCGGGTTGGGCCAGGCCCCATGTGATGCGGTTTTACGCCTTCGCGCGGGCCGCCGACGACGTGGCCGATTCCGACAGCCTTTCCATCGAGCAAAAGCGCGCCTCCCTGAACGCCATGGCGCGTGACATCGCGATGACGCTGGGCCCGAGCCTGGCGGAAACGGGCGTGTCCGACCAATATGCCCGCAACCTCGTGGCGGCATTTCGCCGCGACGCGGAAAACCCGCGCACGGTCGATTGGGCGGACCTGATGGCGTATTGCGCGCTGTCCGCCGCCCCGGTGGGGCGCTATCTGGTCGAACTCATGGGCGGGGCGGAAGACGGCTGGGAAACGGCCTCGGACTCGCTGTGCGCCGCGTTGCAGGTGCTCAACCACATCCAGGACGTGCGGGACGATTTCGTGCGGCTGGGCCGGGTCTACGTCCCTGCGGACTGGATGCGTGCCCATGGCGTGGTGGACGCGGACCTCGCCGGGGCGTCCTGTGCGCCGGGCCTGCGCGCCGTTCTCGACCGCATGCTGGACGGGGTGGATCGGTTGTTGGCCGACGCCCGGCCACTGCCCGTGCGGATCCGGTCCCGCCGTCTGGGCCGGGAAGCGGGGGGAATCTTGGCGATCGCCGGGCTGTTGGCGCGGCGGCTGCGCCGCCGCGATCCGTTGGCTGAACGGGTCGAACTGGGCCGGGTCGAAACGATGGCGGTGTTCGCGTGGGGGGCGCTTCGTTCATGAGCGCCAAGACCCGAAGCTCGTTTTATTGGGCCTTGCGCCTTCTTCCCCAAGACCGGCGGCGCGCCATGTTTGCGCTGTACGCCTTTTGCCGGGCGGTGGACGACATCGCCGACGGGGAGGGCGCGGCGGATGGCAAACGCAGCGCCCTGGCCGAGATCCGCAATGTCCTGGAGCAGGGCGGGGAGGCCCCGGCCCCGGGGCCGGTTTCCAGCATGCTGGCGTTGATGCGCGCGCATGGCGTGGACAAGGCGGACGCGCTGGCGGTGGTCGCGGGCATGGCGTGTGACGCGGCGCCCGAGGTGCGCATGGACGATGACGCGGCCCTGGATCTTTACATCGACCGGGTGGCCGTGGCGGTGGGGCGCATGTCCAACCGCATCCTGGGTCTGGAGGGGCCTGACGCCGGGCGTCTCGCGCATCATCTGGGCGCGGCCCTGCAACTTACCAACATCCTGCGCGACGTGGAGGAAGACGCGGCGCGGGGACGGTTGTACGTCCCGCGAACCCTGCTTGCGCGCCATGGCGTTTCGGGCGAGGGCATCGGCGAACTCCTGCGCCATCCGGATTTCGGGGCGGCCCTGGCGGATCTGGCCGTGCTGGCGCGGGAACACTTCGCAGCGGCGCAAGAGGCGATCCGTGGTCTGGACCGGCGGGTCGGGATGCGCGCGCGCACCCGCGCCCCCCGGATCATGTGGGGCGTGTACCTGCGGCTGCTCGATCGGCTGGAACGGCGCGGCCTCGCGCGGATCGACGAACCGGTGCGCCTGGGCGCGGCGGAAAAGTTGTGGCTGGCGGTGCGTCACGGGTGGCTCGGATGAGGGTCCACGTGGTCGGCGCGGGGCTTGCGGGGCTGTCGGCCGCGGTCGAACTCGTGGAGCGCGGCGTGGCCGTCACCGTGCATGAAGCCGCCAAGCAAGCGGGTGGGCGCTGCCGCAGTTTTTACGACCCGCGCCTCGACGCCGTGATCGACAACGGGGCGCATCTGATCCTGTCGGGAAACGATGCGGTGATGGACTATGTGCGTCTCATCGGCGCCGAGGCGGAATTGGTTCCGGCGCCCCGTGCGACGTTTCCCTTTTGCGACGTGCGTGGCGGGGGGCGCTGGGAGATCGACCTGGGCGTTGGCACGGGCGTCCTGGCGCTGTTGCCCTGGCTGTTCGATTCCGTCCGCCGTCCTCCGGGGTTGGCGCCCTGGCGTTTCGTCCGGGATCTTCTGGCCTTGCGCCGGGGACGGGGAAGGACCGTGAGCCAGTGCGTGGACGTCTCGTGCGCCCACCACGCGACGTTCTGGGAGCCCCTGACCCTGGCCGTTCTCAACGCCCATCCCCATGAGGCGTCGGCGCAGTTGCTGTGGGCGGCCCTGGCCGAAACGGTGTTGCGCGGCGGGGCGTTCGCCCGTCCCGTTCTGCCCCGCGTCAGTCTGGACGCGGCCTTGGTGTCGCCGGCGGTGGAGAGGGTGCGTTCCGCCGGGGGCGAGGTCCGGTTCTCGCGGGCTCTGAAGGCCATCCGCCACGACAACGGCCGGGCGCTGGCCCTGGCGTTTTCGGACGGGGACGTGGCGCTGGGCGAAGGCGACCGGGTGGTGCTGGCCGTCTCTCCCTGGGCCGTCGAGCGGGTCTTGGAGGGCGTGGCGGGGCCTGCCGGATTTCGCGCCATCCTCAACGCGCATTTCCGTCTCGACCCGCCGCTCTCCGGTCCGGTCATGACCGGCCTCGTGGGGGGCGCGGGGCAGTGGCTGTTCGTGCGCGGGTCCGTCGCCTCGGTGACCGTCAGCGCCGCGGAAGTCTGGATGAACACGGACGCCGAGACCATCGCCGGGGCGTTGTGGGCGGACGCCGCCACGGCGCTCGGCCGGGACCGGGGTGTTCCGCCCCGCCATCGCGTGATCAAGGAGCGGCGCGCGACGCCTGAGCAGGTTCCGTGCGCGCAAAGCCGGCGTCCCACGCCGCAAACCCGCCATTCCAACGTCTTCCTGGCCGGGGATTGGACCGCCACGGGATTGCCCGCGACCATCGAGGGCGCAATCCGTTCCGGTCGCCGCGCGGCGCGGTGCGCACGGATGGGTGAATAGCACAACCACTTGTATTGCCATATTTTTTCCCATTTATAGATGGCGCGGGTGGTTGTTGAGGACGTGGAATTGGGCTAATCTTTGGACGGGATGGAGATGGGAGCGATCGGCATATGACGCGATTGGTGCGCTGGGCGTTCGCCGTGTTGGCGGTCTTGTGTCTGAGCGTTCAGGCCCGGGCCGCGGAGGCACGGGAAAACGCCCCCCTGATCCTGGCCGTCCATCCGTATCGGGTCGCGGCCGTTCTTCTCAATCATTTCGATCCGCTGGCCCGGTATTTGTCGCGGGCGTTGGGACGTCCGGTTCAGGTCGACATCTCGCCCGATTATGCATCGCATGCCCGGCGCGTCGGGCGGGGCGAAGTCGATATCTCCTATCTGGGCCCCGCGCCGTATATCGACCTGGTTCGGGAATACGGCCCGGTCCGGCTGCTGTCGCGCCAAAGCGACAACGGTCGTCCCGACTTCGTGGGGCACGTGGTGGTCCGCGAAGGCGACGGCGTCGCCGGTCTGGCCGACCTGCGCGGCAAGCGCATGGCGTTCGGCGAACGGGAATCCACCATGAGCCACCTGGTGCCGCGCTACATGCTGTTGGAGGCCGGGATCAATGTCGAAGACTTGGCCGAACATGTCTTCCTGGGCAGCCACGACAACGTGGCGCTTGGGGTGTTGATGGGGGATTTCGACGCCGGAGCGGTCAAGTCCGAGGTCTATGAGAAGTACCGTCCCCGGGGTCTGGCGAGCTTGGCCGTGACGCCGCGCGTTTCCAATCATCTTTTCGTCGCCACGTCCCGGGTTTCCCCCGATTTGGCCGCGCGCATCCGGACCGTCATGTTGACCATGCACGAAGACCCCGAAGGGCTTTCGGCCTTGCAGGATATCAAGTCCGGCGTTTCGGCCCTGGTCGCGGTCGATGACGGCGATTACGACACCTTGAGAACGGTGTTGGGCGCCTTGCGCGAACGCGGGGCGATCCCATGACATCGGCTCGGTTCACCAACAAACCCCGCTTGGCCGCCCTTCTGTCCATCCTGGGCGTGTTGAGCGTGTTGTTCGCCGTGGTGCTGGGGATATCGTTGCATTACCAGGAAAACAACTTGCGCCAGGAAACCCTGTCCCGGTTGAACGCGGATTTCTCGATGATCGATTACGCCGTGCGCGACCAACTGCTCAAGCGCAACTACAAAAACACCGAGGACTTTCTGGAAACCTGGGCTCGGTCGTCGCCAGCCGTGACGAGGATGAAGGGCTTGGCCCCCAACGGCTTCGAAATCGCCGGTTTCGAAGGCCACCCGACGACCGGCGAGACGAAGACCGTGGCGCACCGGGTGGTGCATGACGGACGTGTCCTGCTGACCTTGGACGTCGAAATCGATTTGGGCCAAGCCTCCGCGCGGATGCGGGAATTCAAGCGGCTGTTGATCATCCTTTACCCGTTGGTCGTCGGCAGCCTCGGCTGGTTCCTGTGGGAGGTGGTGCGCCGGTCGGCCATCGTGCCCATGGAATTCGCTCAATCGGAATTGCAACGCTATCACGAACACCTCGAACAGACCATTTTGGACCGCACCCACGAGTTGGAGCGCGAGGTCGAGCAGCACGCCCAGGCGGACCGCAAGGTTCAGCAACTGGCGTATTTCGACCAGTTCACCGGCATGCTCAACGAAACGGGGTATATCGAACGTCTTAGAGATTGCCTGGAACATGATTGTTCGGGCTTGGTCGCCACCATCGAATTGGGCGGGATCGGCGACATCATCGGCACCTTCGGCCTGGAGGCGTCGGAACTGATCATCTATGAAACCGGAACCCGCCTGTCGAAAAGCCTCAACGAGACATCCATCCTGGCCCGGGTCGGCCAGCGCCAGTTCAAGGTCCTGTACGTGCCCGACCGAAACGAGGATTTTTCCCAGTTGGAAGGGGTGGCGTACCGCCTGTTCCACACCGTGCAGGAGCCCTTCGACCTGATGGGCGCGGACGTCTACGTCAACGTGTTCATGGGCGTGTCCCATATCAACGTGGAAACGTCGACGGTGAAGCACCTGCTGACGGAAATGGAAATCGCGCTGCACGAATCGTTACAGTCGCCTTCCAGCAACGTGGTCTTCTTTCGCAATTCCATCCAGGAACGCATGATGCGCAGCACGCAGATCGTTTCCTGGCTGCATGTCGCCATCGAACGCGGCGTGTTCAAGTTGTTCTATCAGCCGCAGATCGATTTCAAGAGCGGCGCGATCATCGGCTGCGAAGCCCTGATCCGCTGGCCCGCCAACGACGAAAACTGGATTTCCCCGGCCGAATTCATCCCCATCGCGGAAAAGGCCGGGCTGATCGAGGACATCACGGTCTGGACCGTGGGCGAGGCCTGCCGCGCCGGGGCGTCGTGGGCGCGCGACCATGACCTGAAGCTGCGCATCGGCATCAACATTTCCGCCCACGAAATGGCGTCTCCGGATTTCCTCATCTACGTCGACAAATTCATCACGGAAACCCGGATCGACCCCGCCCAGGTGGAATTCGAGATCACCGAAACGGCGCTGATGCAGGATATCGGCGTGGCGACGCAAAACCTGATCAAGATCCGCGACATGGGGGCGTCGGTGGCCATCGACGACTTCGGTACCGGTCAGGCGTCCTTGGCGTACCTCAAAAGCTTCCCCATCGACCGGTTGAAGATCGACCAATCGTTCGTCCGGGGCGCCCCCGGCAACGCCACCGACCAGGCCATCATCACGTCCGTGGTGAAGCTGGCCCATTCCCTGGACTTGAGCGTGATCGCCGAGGGCGCCGAGGAATTGGAGCACATGCGTCTGCTCAAGGACCTGGAGTGCGACGAGGTTCAGGGGTATTTCATCGGCCGTCCGATGCCCGAGCGCGAATTCCTCGAATTCTGCAAAACATACACCTTTACGATGGCGTAGCCGCAGCCTCTTCCTCGTCGCGCAGTTCGGGCGGCAGCTTGAAGTGCATGTTCTCTTCCAGCCCGCTTTGCGATTCCACCCGTACGGTGCGATGACGGGCCAGTTCGTCGAGGATGCCTTCCACCAGAACCTCCGGGGCCGACGCCCCGGCGCTGAGGCCGATGGTGAAGACGCCGTCCAGCCACGCCGGGTCCAGGTCGCCCGCGTCGTCGATCAGGTGGCTGGGCACCCCGGCCTCGTCGCCGATTTCGCGCAGCCGGTTGGAATTCGAGCTGTTCTTGCCGCCCACCACCAACAACATGTCCACCGCGTCCGAACCGCTCACCAGGGCGCGCACGGCCTGCTGGCGGTTTTGCGTGGCATAGCAGATGTCGTTGACGTCGGGCCCTTCGATGTCCGGGAAGCGGGCCTTGAGCGCGTCGATGATGTCGCGGGTGTCGTCGACGCTGAGCGTCGTCTGCGTGACGTAGGCGAGCGGCGTGCCCCCAGGGATGGTCAGCGCCGCCACGTCCTTCACCTTGCCCACCAGATGCGTGCGTCCGTGGATGCGCCCCAGGGTGCCTTCGACTTCCGGGTGGCCCTTGTGGCCGATCAGGATCACCTCGCGGCCCTGGTCGACCTGGCGTTGGCCCTGGCGGTGGACCTTGGTAACCAGCGGACAGGCCGCGTCGATGTAGGGAAGGTTCCGTCGGCGGGCCTCCTCCTCGACCCTTTCGGCGACCCCGTGGGCACTGAACACCGTGTGCGCGCCGTCGGGAACTTCGTCCAGTTCGCCCACGAAAATCGCGCCGAGGCTTTTCAATTCGTTCACCACGAACCGGTTATGCACGATTTCGTGGCGCACATAGACCGGCGCGCCGTATTTCTTCAGCGCCGTTTTGACGATGGCGATGGCCCGGTCCACGCCCGCGCAGAACCCGCGCGGTTGGGCCAGGATGACGCGAAGGGGAGGGGCCGAGGACATGGGAACTCCTATGGTGCGCGAACGGCCCTACCATAGCCGTCCGCGGCGGGGCTGAAAAGCCCGCCCGCCCCATTCCGATTTCAAGACCCTTGACGGGGCTTGGGTATTATTCTAGAATGAATTCGTCAGCGCCCATTCGGGGCTGGCGCGCCGCGTGTTGTGGTCTTTGTCGACTTGTGGTCGTTATCGACCGTGAAGCGCATGCGGCGGCGGGTTCGCCAGTCGGGAGCCCGAAGGTGTCCGCGATGGCCGCGCGGCGGGGGATGCAGAATCCTTATTTTCGCCATGCAATGGCCACGATCGTGGGCGAGGGTGCACGGACTATTGCTTCTCTGGGAGGATAGACATGACGACGCTTCGCACGATTTTTTTCACGGTTATCGAGTTTCTGGCCGCGCCGTTGGCGGTGCTGGCCTTTCCCATCGCCGGGGTCACGTCCGAACGGGTTCCCGTTCGCGTCCGCCGCGCGCGCTGAGCGCACTCATCCACATCGCGTTGATACATGGGGAGTGAAACCATGACCGTCACCAATCTTCCGTCCATATCCGCCGAAGGTGGACTGGCCCGCTATCTCAAGGAAGCGTGGTCTTATCCCGTGCTCGGCGCGCGCGAGGAACGCGACCTGGCGGAGCGCTGGCGCGACCATGACGACGTGGACGCCGCGCACACCCTGGTCACCTCGCACTTGCGCCTGGTGGTCAAGATCGCCATGGGCTACCGGGGCTATGGCCTGCCGGTGTCCGACCTCGTTTCCGAGGGCAACATCGGCCTGATGAAGGCCGTCAAGAAGTTCGAGCCGGAACGCGGCTTCCGTCTGTCCACCTACGCCATGTGGTGGATCAAGGCCGCGATCACCGAGTACGTCCTGCGCTCCTGGTCCATGGTCAAGATGGGCACCGTGGCCGCGCAAAAAAAGCTGTTCTTCAGTCTGCGCCGTCACAAACAGCGCCTGGGCATCGAGGACAGCGGCGAACTGACGCCCGATCAAGCCAACCTGCTGTCCAACGAACTGGACGTGTCGGGCGACGACATCATCAACATGAACCGCCGTTTGGCCGCGCGGGACGTCAGCCTGAACGCTCCCGTGGGCCAGGATGGTGATAGCTTCACCGAATACCAGGACCAGTTGGCCTACGAAGGCGCTTCGCCGGAGGACGCGGTTTCCGACGGCGAGGAACGGGAATTGCGCAACGAACTCCTGCGTCAGGCCATCGACGTCCTGAGCGAGCGCGAGCGCCACATCTTCGTCGAGCGCCGCCTCAAGGACAACCCGGTGACGCTGGAGGACCTGGGCCAGGAATACGGGATTTCCCGCGAACGCGTGCGCCAGCTTGAAGCGCGGGCGTTCGAGAAGGTGCAAAAGGCGATGATCGACGCCATGGCCAAACGCGATGCCGACGCCATCGAGCCGACCCTGGCGGCCGACGCGCAGTTCATGGCCTGAGCCCAATCTTTCCCCTTTGATGCAGCCGGTCATGGCGCGATAATCGCGCCATGACCCGGTCTTTCCCGCCCATCGTCCTGTTTTGCGATTTCGGACTGCCCTACACGGGGCAGATGAAAGGGCGCATGGCCGCCGAATGGGGCGCGGACGCGGCGTGGTTTCCCGTCGTCGATTTGATGCACGACGTTCCCGCTCACGACATCCGGGCCGGTTCCATCCTGCTGGCCGCGCACGCGGGCGACTTTCCCGAAGGCTGCGTATTCGTCTGCGTGGTCGATCCCGGCGTCGGCACGCAAAGCCGCAAACCGGGCGTGGTCCTGGCGGGCGGCCGCTGGTTCGTGGGACCCCTGAACGGTCTGTTCGAGCACGTCCTGCGGCGCTGGCCGGAAGGGGCCAGGGCCTGGGAGATCTCCTGGCGTCCCCCGTCCCTGTCCGCCAGTTTTCACGGCCGCGATCTGTTTTCCCCCATCGCGGCGCGGCTTGCCCGGGACGGGGGCGCGGGATTGGACGGCGATCTTCGCGAGGTGAACGCGCGGCAAGCCGGCAACGGGGATTTTCCCGACGATCTGGCGGAAATCGTCTATGTCGACGGTTTCGGCAATTTGATGACGGGCTTGCGCTGGGCCACCCTTGGCGATGGGTTCACGTTACAGGCGCGCGGCCGTGCGCTGGCGCGGGCGCGGACCTTCGCCGACGTGGTCGAGGGGAGCTTGTTGGTTTATGAAAATGCCGTTGGACTGGCGGAAATTTCCGCGAATCGCGGAAATGCGCGGAAAATTCTGGAAATTGGAGTGGGATCGGGCGTAAAAATCATACCCGAGACAAGAGATTGATTTGAAAACCGGTTGAAACTCCTTATCATTTGGGCGTAAGAGATTTGGAAACGCTAGGGGATGTCCGGCTTGTCCGGGATGGGTTCTGCCGACGGGGTGCCGTATGACCATCAAAGTCAAGTTCTGGGGGGTGCGCGGAAGCATCGCATGTCCGTCCGCCAACCACATCAAATACGGCGGAAACACCAGCTGCGTCGAAATCGACGCCGACGGCCATCGCTTGGTGATGGATGCGGGAACCGGCATCCGCGGCCTGGGAAAAACCTTCCTGAAAGACAACGTGGCGGACATCCATCTGCTGCTTACCCATACCCACTGGGATCACATCAACGGTTTTCCGTTCTTCATCCCGGCCTACGATCCACGCCGCAAGCTGCACATCATGGCGGGCCATCTGCGCGGACGCGAAGGGATCCAGAACGTCCTGGCGACGCAGATGGACAACCCGATGTTCCCGGTGCCGCTGTCCGCCATGCAGGCCCGCATGCGGTTCGAGGATTTCGAGGCTGGCGACAGTTTCGATATCTATGAGGGCGTGCACGTCCGCACCACGCTGTTGAACCATCCCAACGGCGCGACCGGATACCGGATCGAGCACGGCGCCAACGCGGTGTGCTACGTCACCGACACCGAACACGTGCCCGGCAAGCCGGACCAAAACATTCTGTCCCTGATCGAAGGGGCCGATTTGGTGATCTACGACAGCACCTACACCGAGGCCGAATTCCCCAGCAAGATCGGCTGGGGCCATTCCACGTGGAACGTGGGGGTCGAGCTATGCCGCATGGCCGGGGCCAAGTCGATGGCGATCTTCCATCACGATCCGGAACACGACGACGCGTTCATGGACAAGCTGGAAGCGGAAGCCCAGGCCGAATGGCCCCATTGCTTCGCCGCGCGCGAGGGCATGGAACTGACCTACGGCGACTGACGTTCGGATCGCTGCGCGCTTTTGCAAACACAAATCGAAAACGTTGGGTGAAGATCCGCCGCGCCGCCCGGCGCCGGATCAGTGCGTCGGTGTCGCGCTCTCCATGGCCGGATCACCCGCCGGCGCGGGCTCCGGCGTGGGGGCGGCCGGGGCCGCGCCTTCGGCCGCCTGGACGTCGCGTTGGATCTGTTCTTGCTGGGCGCGCCGTTCTGCTTCCTCGCGCACCAGGCGTTCTTCCAGCAACACGTCGAGGAAGGCGTCCTTGAGCTTTTTATCCATGGGGACCAGACGAATGATGACGCGGCGGTTCTTGGCCTGATTGATGGAGATCGGTTCGCCGTCCTGATCGCGGTTGGGCACCTTGGGGTGGGACGAGCCAAGCCCGGACACCTTCAATTGGAAACGATGGACGGTCTTTTCTTCCATGAACCGCACCACGGCGGCGGCGCGGGCGGCGGACAGTTCCCAGTTGGACGGGAACTGCGGCGTGCTGATGGGGTCGTCGTCGGTGTGGCCTTCGACCTCGATCTGGAAGTACTTGTATTCCTCCTGGGTGAACATGGCCGACCAGGTTGCGAGAAGTTCCTTGGCCTCATCCTTGATTTCCGCCGTTCCGGGCTTGAAAAAACCCGAACTGGCCATCTCCACCGTGACGCCGCGCTCGTCCTTCTGGACCTCGACCTGCTGCTCCATGCCCATCGCGAACGCGGCGGTCTCGACCTTGAGCTTGACCTCGCTGGACGTGGTCGCGGTTTCCGCCCCCATGCCGATTTCCTGCTGGATGCCGGCCATCACGGCTTCGAACATGGGAAGATCAATCTTGGAAAACGAAGCCAGCATCACGAAGAACGCCATGAGGAGCGTGATGGCGTCCGCATAGGTCGTCAGCCAGTCCTCGTCTTCCGGTTCTTCGGTGAGGGGGGGAGGGGGCGGCACGATCTGGGCTCCGTCTTATCACGATCAGGCGCTATTTGCGCATTTTGTCGATGTTGAAGTGGATGGCCGGGTCGAGATAGCTGTTCATCTTGTCCTGGATGTAGCGCGGCGACTTGCGGTCGGCCAGCATGATCAGTCCCTCGGCCACGAGGTAGTTGCGGAACCGCACGATCTGCTCGCGCTGCATGATCTTGCTGGCGGCGGGCAGGTAGATCAGGCGGGCGAACAGAATACCGTAAAGCGTCGTGATCATGGCGATGGCGAGGCCTGGACCGAGCGCCGTGGGATCTTCGCCCATCTTGTCCAGCATGATGACCAGACCCACCAGGGTGCCGATCATGCCGAAGGCCGGAGACGAGGCGGCCATGCTCTTGAGGATATGGACCTGGACCGTGTTGCGCCCGAACGAGGTCTCGATCAGGTTGGTCATGATGTCGCGGACTTCCGCGCCGGTATAGCCGCTGGCCACCATTTCCACGCCGAATTTGAGGAAGCGGTCACCCTTGACCGCCTTGGAAGCTTCGGCTTCCAGCGCCGGCGGTCCGCCTTTCTGGACCACGTAGGCCCATTTGATTATGCGGCCGACCTCGGCTTTCAGAACGTCGCGGCCGACTTTCGGGGTCATGACGATGCGCCCGATCAGCTTCAGCGAAAGGATGACGTAACGCGGCTCGTACGCGATGAAGGTGCCGGACAGCGTTCCCCCGAACACCATGACGAAGCTCGCCGCGTCGACAAAGATGACGTAGTGATCCGTACTGATTAAGATCGCGCCCAAGAACAGCCCGAACGCCAACAAGAGCGAAAATATCGTTGAGAATGACACGCCCATCAGGACTTCCCCCTTATGCCGGTTTTCTACCAGCCTGTAATTCCAGCCACTTCGGCGGAATGGCACGTTTTGTTGATATTATTACTATCACCCCTAGATTAACGCAATCCTACCAAACGCATCCGATCCTCGATAAAGTGTGCGTGCGGTTCTACCGTTCGCGGAACGCCTCATCCCTCAGTTTCAGCACCGGCTTGATCAGGTAGTCCATGACGGTCTTCTGTCCGGTCTTGATGTCGACGGTGGCTTCCATGCCGGGCATGATCGGCAGAAAACCTTCGTGTTGACCGAGATAGGATTTTTCCGGCTGCACCACGACCCGGAAATACGGCATGCCGTCCTCGTCGGTGCTGGTGTCGGCGGCGACCTGGATCACTTCGCCGTCCAGCCCGCCGTAGCGCGCGTAGTCGTAGGTTGAAATCTTGATCAGGGCGCTCTGTCCCACGGCCACGTAGCCGCGGTCCGTCGGTTTCAAGCGGCTTTCCACCACCAGGTTTTCCCCCGTCGGCACGATTTCCATGATGGGCTCGCCCGGCTTGACCACGTTGCCCGTGGTGGTGAAGACCAGATTGATCACGATGCCGTCGATGGGGCTTTTGATGTCGGCGCGCACGCCCTGTTCTTGCGCTTTCTTCAGGAGCTCCGCCAGACGGGAAATGGTCTGTTCGGTCTTGTTCAACTCGTCGCGGGCTTCGCGGCGGAAGCGCACTTCGTCTTCCTGCAAGCGGCGTTCGGCTTCGGACACCGCCGCGCGCGAGCGCGGGATGGAGGCCTGAACCGACGTCAATTCGCCCTGCAGGTTTTCGACCTCGGCGCTCAGTTGCAGGTGGTCCACGCGCGATGTCAGGCCTTCCTTCAACAGGTTTTCCGAAATGGTGAAGCGTTCGCGGGTGAGGTTCAGGTTGTTCTGGGTCGCGCGCATCTTGGCTTCCAATTCCTGGACTTCCAACTTGCGTTGTTTCACCAATTCGCCCAACACGGCAAGGCCCGCGACCAACTGCCTGTTGCGGGCCTCGAACGCCTGGGTTTGCGCGGCCACCTGCTCGGGCTGGCGCAGGAGGAGTTCCTCGGGGAATTGCGGCGTGGGCAGATCGTTCGCCTCGGCCTCGAGGCGGGCGCGGGTCAGCAATTCACTGTCCAGCCGGATCTGAAGTTCCTGGATGTTGGTGCCGCCGGATCCCAGGTCCAGAAGCATCAGGGACTGCCCGGCGGTCACGAGATCACCTTCCTTGACGTTGAGTTCCTGGATGATGCCGCCTTCGAGGTGCTGGATGACCTTGGACTTGCCGAGCGGGATGACCTCGCCCTGGGTCACCGAAACCTCGTCCAGCTTGGCGAAATTGGACCAGATGACGAAAAAGGCGATCAGCCCCATGACGGGCCACGCGGCCTTGCGCCATGTGGGAACGGGATGTTCGACCAAAAGGCGATCCAGGGGGCTGCCAACGGCGGATGTGCCTGCGCTCGCCATGGTCATTCACCCACCGTGCCGCCATTGCGCGGGACCGGAATGGAACGCGCCCGGGCGCCTGCGCCCCGGCCCTTGCTCTTGCCCTTGATGCGTTCGAGCATGGCTTCGCTGTAACGGTCCACATTGGGGGCGGGCCGCAGCTGCACCGTGGCGGACACGGTTGCCGGTTTCGCGGCTTCATGATGCGCCGTGGGCGTGGAGGCGGCCGTGTTCCCGCCGGCCGGTGTCCTGGTGGGCAGGCGGGGCTTCGCCGTGGCCGCGACGGTCGCCTTTGCTTTCGCCTTCGCTTTCGGTGTCGTTGGGGCGTACCCTTCCTTCGACTTTGCGGCAAGCGCGGCCGCGCCGCGCGGCCGCGGCTTGGCGGACGCGGACAGCATCGCCGTCGGTGTCGACGGGGGTTGGGGCACGGCCGCGTCGGGAATGCCCAGGGGGACGCCCACGCCGCCGCGCAGTTTCGGCACGGCGCGTTTGGGCATGCCGGACGGGAAGGGGGGGAGCGTCTTCACCGGGGCCGTATCCGGACGGTGATCGCCCGAGGTCCCCGAGGTCCCTTGCGGCCTGCGCACGTGGATGGCGTCCTTGCCTGCGGGAGGCATTCCCCCGTGCTGGGCGGCGGGTTTGGCCGTGCGCGGGGCTAGGCTCGCCTTCAGCTTGGGCGTCGCGCCCGGCTTGGTCGTTTCGGGCTGCGCCGTGGGTTTGGCCTGGGGCATGGCGGAACCCGCCGGCGCTCCCGCGGCCTGCGGGGGCGGAGA
>JADGBG010000194.1 GCA_015231605.1 Alphaproteobacteria bacterium
TTTCACGCTGCGCGCCCTGTGCGGCGACCTTCGCGCCCGCGCCCTTGGCGGCGGCGGCTTTGCCACCGGCGGCCTTGGCGCCCGCACCCTTCACGCCGGCAGCCTGACGCATGCCTTCGTTTTCCATTTCACGCTGCGCGCCCTGTGCGGCCGCGCCCTTGGCGGCGGCGGCTTTGGTGTTGGCGGCGCCCGCGGTCGTTCCTGCTTGCATTGCGGCCATTTCGATAACTCCCAACTGACAATCGTAAACACGCGCCACGCATTGCGGCGCAACGGCCCATTTTTGGGCACATTCTTCAGAGATACGAGGATGGCTACATGATAGCGCCCCCCATCACATTGGGTCGAATTTGCCCGCCGACCCCGTGTTTGTCAAGGTATCTTTAAGCTCAAAAAAACGCCTTAACGCGCTGTTTTCCCGCAGAAAATAACACATTTCGATTGTACTCCCCCCCCCTCGCGCGCAACACACACCCGCATTCGAGACAAGAATTGCCTTGATTTTCCAGTGCATTACGTGACGGCGCGCGCGCCCAGGCGCTGCAAGGCGCGACGCGCCCAACTTGCGGGGGGCGCGGCGGGACGGGACCGGGTGGCGAACGCCGCGGCCTTGGCGGAAGACTTGAGCGGCTCGTCATCGCCGCTCAGGGTCACGGAAGAATCGGCGGACAGGCCGTCCTGTGTCCGCTCCTCGGATTTTTCCTCGGTTCTTATCTGGGGTTTCTCAGCGACTTTCGGCGGCGCCGGGTCTGGCGCCACGGCACGGACACGTTCGGCCAGCGAGGGCTGCGGCGCACGGTCCACGACATCGGCGGCGATGTCCTGCACGTCGAAAGCGCCGAATTCCCGCAGCATGAAATAGGTGGCGAGCCCAAGGGAAATGACGCTGACCAGAATGAAGAAACCCGTGAGAAGCCCCGTGCGCATCTGGGCCGCCGCGATGGCCGCCAAGATGAAGGTCAGTCCGAAATATTGGGAATTTCTCACGCTCCACTCCTTGTTCGTGGATGATCACAGCAATGAAATCGCTTGTATTGTGCGGCAAATTTATTAAAGATTGGCTAGCGGAACCGGGGGGGCTCTTTCGGCGCCGCCCCAAGCGCCGGCATCATCGCGTTACAGTTCGGAGCGGGGCAACAAACCAAAATACGCGCAGAGATGCGGTGAGGCGTGGTCATGGCCGAAGGGTACAACCTCGAACGGTTGAGTTTTCTAGTTGTCGACGACAACAAGCACATGCGCACCATGGTGAAATCCATCCTGTACGCGCTGGGCTGCAAGAACGTTCTGGAGTGCGAAGACGGCTCCGACGCCATGCAGGCCCTGAAAAGCTATCCGGCCGACATCATCATTTGCGACTGGGTGATGGCCCCCATCGACGGCCTGGACTTCACCCGCATGGTCCGCACCAGCCCCGACAGCCCCAATCCGTTCGCGCCCATCATCATGCTGACGGGCCACAGCGAACTGGCCCGCGTCATGGAAGCGCGCGACGCCGGCATCAATGAATTCCTCACCAAGCCGATTTCGGCCAAAAAGCTCTATTCCCGCATCCGGGTGATCATCGAAAGGCCGCGCCAGTTCGTGCGCACGGCGACGTATTTCGGCCCGGACCGCCGGCGGATCGACGACACCACGTACAACGGTCCGGAACGGCGCGCGGAGAACCTCGAGGGCGGGGTCGATGGTCAGCTGTCGAAGGAAGAGGTCGCAGCCCTGCTCAGCGATTGATCGCCGATGCGGCGCTCCGCGCGGCCACGCCCCCGCCATTATCATATTCTTTACGTTGTTCTCATTAGAGTGATCCACGGATTCGCGCGGAATCCGGCACGATCACCTGGCTTGAGGACGACATGAAGCTCGAATTGGGAATCCCCGACGAAAACAAGGCTCCGAAAAACGCTCCCGGCGTCAATGTGTCGCGCATCGCCGTCGTCGGCGTCGGTGGGGCGGGCGGCAACGCCGTCAACAACATGGTGCGTTCGCACATCGAAGGCGTCGATTTCATCACCGCCAACACGGACGCCCAGGCGTTGGAGGTTTCCAAGGCTCCCACCCGCATCCAATTGGGTCCGCACGTCACCAACGGCCTGGGATGCGGCGCGAACGCCGAACTCGGCCGCGCCGCCGCCGAGGAAAGCATCGAAGACATCAACGCGCTGGTCGGCCGTTACGACATGGTGTTCATCGCCGCCGGCATGGGCGGCGGCACCGGCACCGGCGCCGCGCCGGTGATCGCCCGCGCGGCGCGCGAACACGGCGCGCTGACCATCGGCATCGTCACCACGCCGTTCGGCTTCGAAGGCGCGAAACGCGCCCGTTCCGCGCTCAATGGCGTCAAGCCCTTGCAGGACAACGTCGACAGTCTGATCGTCATTCCCAATCAGAACCTGTTCCGCATCGCCGACGAACACACCACCTTCGCCGAAGCCTTCAACATGGCCGACGACGTTCTGTACTACGCCATCCGCTCCATCACCGACTTGATCGTGTTGCCGGGCCTCATCAACCTGGACTTCGCCGACGTCAAGACGGTGATGCAGATGGAAGGCCGCGGCATGATGGGCGTGGGCGAAGCCAACGGCGAACGCCGCGCCGAACGCGCCGCCGAACAGGCGATCGCCAACCCGCTGCTGGACATTTCCTCCATCCGCGACGCCCAGGGGGTGATGATCAACATCACCGGCGGCGAGGACATGACGCTTTATGAAATCGACGAGGCCACCAACCGCATCCGTCAGGAAGTCCCCGACGAAGCGCTGATCATCTTCGGCAGCGCCTATGACGCCTCCCTGCGGGACGCCATGCGCGTGTCGGTGATCGCCACCGGCCTGGCCACCCCGGACGCGGCGGTGACGGCCCCGCAGTTGCCGCATGGCCAGAAAAGCCCGCGCATCGCCCGCGCGCCGAAGCCGGAACCCACGCGCGCCGCACGGCCCGAGATCGTCATGCCGCAAGCGCCCGCCCCCGAACCCAAAGACGCCGAAGCGGAAACCCGCGCCATCGACGACATCCTCGACACGGCCGCCAAAGCCGCCATGGAATCCCCCGCCCCCCTGATGCCGAAAGCCGCCCCGTCGCCCGAGGCGTATCCGGCGCAGAGCG
>JADGBG010000195.1 GCA_015231605.1 Alphaproteobacteria bacterium
GACAGCGCGGGCGCGGATCCGGGCCCGGCGTGCTACCGGCGCGGCGGGCCGCTGGCGGTGACGGACTGCAACGTGATGCTGGGCAAGATCCAGCCCCGCCATTTTCCCCACGTGTTCGGGCCGGACGCGAACCAGCCGTTGGACGCCGACGTGGTGCGCGAGCGTTTTCAGGCCCTGGCGGATGAGATCGCGGCCGCCACCGGCGAGCTCATGACGCCCGAGAACGTGGCCGAGGGCTTCCTCGCCATCGCGGTGCAGAACATGGCCAACGCCATCAAGACGATTTCGGTGGAGCGCGGCTACGACGTCACCGGCTACGCGCTCAACTGCTTCGGCGGCGCGGGCGGGCAGCACGCCTGCCTGGTGGCGGACGCGCTCGGCATGAACACCATCTTCGTCCATGCCCACGCGGGGATTCTTTCGGCCTACGGCATGGGGCTGGCGGATTTCACGGCGCTGCGCGAGCGCGCGGTGGAACGCCCGCTGACCGACGAGGCGAGGACCGAGCTGGGCGCCCATCTGGACGCCTTGGCAAACGCCGCGCGGGACGAGCTTCTGCGCCAGGGGCTGGCGGCGGAACGGATCCGGGTGCGGGAACGGCTGCACCTGCGTTATGCCGGGTCCGACACCGCGCTTCCCGTGGACTGGGCGGAGACGGCCGTGATGCGCGGGGCGTTCGAGGCCGCACATGAAAATCGCTTCGGCTATATCCGGCCGGGGCGCGAACTGATTGTCGAGACCGCCGTGGTCGAGGCCGTGGGCCGGGACGGCGACGATCCGGCCGCCGCGCCCTCCGCCGCGCCGGTCCAGGCCGATCCCGTGCCCATCGACCGGGTCCGCATGGTGAGCGGCGGCCAAGCCCTTGAGGCGCCGGTATACGCCCGTGAGGATCTGTGCCCCGGCCATGCGGTGACGGGGCCCGCCATCGTGCGCGATCCCAACTCCACGGTGGTTGTGGAACCCGGCTGGAACGCCGAATTCAGGGCCGGCGGAAATCTGGTGCTGACGCGTCACGAGCCCCGGCCTAGGCGGGTCAGCGTCGGAACCGACGCCGATCCGGTAATGCTGGAAATTTTCAACAACCTGTTCATGTCCATCGCCGAACAGATGGGCGCGACGCTGGCCAACACCGCGCATTCGGTGAACATCAAGGAACGCTTGGACTTTTCCTGCGCGGTGTTCGACGCGCACGGCAATCTGGTGGCCAACGCGCCGCACATGCCGGTGCATCTGGGCAGCATGGGCGAAAGCGTCAAAAGCGTGATGCGCGCGCACGCGGGCGCCATGAGGCCGGGGGACGTGTTCGCCATCAACGCCCCTTATAATGGCGGCACGCACCTGCCGGACGTCACCGTGGTGACGCCGGTGTTTGACGGCGCGGACATCTTGTTCTTCGTCGCGTCGCGCGGCCATCATGCCGACATCGGCGGCATCACGCCGGGCTCCATGCCGCCCGACAGCCGCACGGTCCTGGACGAAGGCGTTCTGTTGGACACCGTGCGCATCGTCGGCCAGGGCCGCTTCGAGGACGAGATGCTGACTGGTCTTCTGTCGTCCGGTCCCTGGCCCGCGCGCAACGTGCCCCAGAATCTGGCCGACCTGGGCGCGCAGATCGCCGCCAACGAAAAAGGCATCGCGGAACTCAGGCGCATGGTGGCGCATTTCGGCCTTGCCGTGGTGCGGGCCTACATGGGCCACGTCCAGGACAACGCCGAGGAATCGGTGCGCCAGGTGCTGGACGTCCTCAAGGACGGCGAGTTCGCCTATGAGATGGACAACGGCGCGCGAATCCGGGTGGCGGTGCGCATCGACCGGGCGGCCCGGCGTGCGACGGTGGACTTCACCGGCACGTCCGAACAGCAGCCCAACAATTTCAATGCGCCGTTTCCGGTGTGCCGGGCGGCGGTGCTGTATGTCTTCCGCACCCTGGTGGACGACGACATTCCGCTCAACGCCGGATGCCTCAAGCCCATCGACATCGTCGCCCCCGAGGGCTGCATGCTCAATCCGCGTCATCCGGCCGCCGTGGTGGCGGGCAACGTGGAAACCAGCCAATGCGTCACGGATGCGCTGTACGGCGCGCTGGGGGTGATGGCGGCGGCCCAGGGCACCATGAACAACTTCACCTTCGGCAACGCCACGCACCAATATTACGAGACCATTTGCGGCGGCGCGGGGGCGGGGCCGGGATATGACGGACAAAGCGCGGTGCATACCCACATGACCAATTCACGCCTCACCGACCCGGAAGTCCTGGAATGGCGCTATCCGGTGATGGTGGACGGATTCGCCATCCGACGGGGGTCCGGCGGGGCGGGGAAATGGCGGGGCGGCGACGGGGTGGTGCGGCGCATCCGCTTTCTGGAGCCCATGCATGCCGGGATCCTGTCCAACCACCGCCGGGTGCCGCCCTTCGGACTGGATGGCGGCAAGGCCGGGCGGTGCGGGCGCAATGCGGTGGAACGCCGGGACGGACGGGTGGAGGAGCTGGGCTCCACCGCCGGGGTCGAACTGGAGGCCGGAGACGTGTTCGTCATCGAAACCCCCGGTGGCGGGGGCTATGGGGAAAAGTGAAATTTTCCCGGTTTTAAGCGGTTGACAGGGGCGGCCCGCCCTTTTATGTTCCGCCACCTCGAGGCCACGTTGGTCCCGCATGTTATTTCAAGGATGGACGTTATGAAGATCCGTAACTCGCTCAAGTCAGCGAAGACCCGCGACAAGAACTGCGTCGTCGTGCGCCGCAAGGGCCGCGTCTACGTGATCAACAAGCGCAACCCGCGTTTCAAGGCGCGCCAGGGCTAAGCCCGCGCCTCTGGCCGTTTGGGCGGCCGGACACAGTTTTGCGCCATGGTTAACCGCGTTCCCCGATCCGGGAAGCGCGGTTTTCTCATGCCCGGATTCCGGAACTGTTGAACGCGGTTCGGGGCGCACTACACTTTACGGCATCAGGAATGCGCAACGGCAGGCGTTTGCGGTTCGTGACGGGGGTTCAAGGCGGTTATGCTGAAAAAAATTTTGATCGGTCTGGGCGTGGTCGCCCATTCCTGCGGCTGACAGCCCCTTGAGGCCCC
>JADGBG010000044.1 GCA_015231605.1 Alphaproteobacteria bacterium
TGGAAGCGGTGGTGACGGCCGCCGACACCTTGCAACACGACATCGACGAGGCGCGCACGAACCTCCAGGACGCGCAGACCGCGCTGGCCGAACTGCCCGACACCGACTTGGCGCGTGAGGACGTCCTGCGCGTGCGCGAAGAGTTGGCGGAAAAACGCACCGTCCTGGTGGAACGCCAAAGCGTGTTCACCGGCCTCAAGCGTAGCGCCGAGGAACGCGCGCGCCGTCTGGCCGACATCGAACGCGAGCTGGCGTCGTGGTCTGACCGCAGTGGCGGCGCGGCCCAACGCATCGAGGACCTGGAACAGCGCATCAAGCAGATCCGCGTCGAACTGGAAGACCTGGCGCAGCGCCCCGGCGAGATCAAGGCCAAACGCGAAGAGCTGATGGGTCTGATCGAAACCTCCGAGCAAAAGCGAAAGGACGCCGCCGACCGCTTGGCCGAAGCCGAAAGCGCGCTGACCCAGGCCGATCGGAACCTGCGCGAGGCGGAAGCCGAACTGTCCAAGGCCCGCGAACAACGCGTGCGCGTCGAGGGCGCGGTGGAACAGGGTAAACAAGCCTGCGCCTCCATCGCCGAACGGGTCCGCGAAAAGCTCGACTGCGTCCCCGACAAGCTGGCGGACGTGGCGGAATTCGACGCCGCCGCCGCCCTGCCCGAACAGGACGCGGTGGAACGCAAGGTCGAACGCCTGATGACCGAACGCGACACCATGGGCCCCGTCAACCTGCGCGCCGAGGACGAGGCGCGGGAAATGGGCGAGCAGATCGAAACGCTGGAAAACGAACGCGCCGACCTGGTCGAGGCCATCGAAAAGCTGCGCCGGGGCATCAACGAACTCAACCGCGAAGGCCGCGAACGGTTGCTCACCTCGTTCCGCGAGGTGGACAAGCACTTCCAGGAACTGTTCGTGCGTCTGTTCGGCGGCGGTCAGGCGCACCTCAAGCTGATCGAGGCGGAAGACCCCCTCGAATCGGGCCTGGAAATCCTCGCCAGCCCGCCCGGCAAGCGCATGCAGGTCCTGTCCTTGCTGTCGGGCGGCGAACAGGCGCTGACCGCCACGGCGTTGCTGTTCGCCGTGTTCATGACCAATCCCGCGCCCATCTGCGTGCTGGACGAAGTCGATGCGCCGCTGGACGACGCCAACGTGGATCGCTTCTGCACCCTGTTGGAGGAAATCTCCGCCGCCGGCACCACCCGCTTCCTGGTCATTACACACCACCGCATGACCATGGCCCGCATGGAACGGCTGTTCGGCGTGACCATGTCGGAAAAAGGCGTAAGCCAATTGGTGAGCGTGAACCTCGAGCAGGCGGAAAAATTCAACGAGTCGCCCTAGCCCCTGGGCGGGGGGCTTCACGGCCCCTCAAGAAACCTTGTATTTCAAAAGATTAGACAAAAGTCGCCAGTGCTTGACAGGGATAGGCAGGTGGCTATTATGCCCCCGCTTCCGGCCGCTGGCCCGGCTGACGAGGGGATGGGTGTATTCTGATGACGGAAACCGACCCCCAACGATCATTGGAAGACGAGGTCAAGGACCTGGACGAGCGCTTGAAAAAGGCGCGCGAGGCCGAACACGGCCCGCCGGGAAAGGGACCGAGGCTTCGCAATGAAATGACGGGCATGGGGCTGGCGCTGCGTATCGGGACCGAGATGATTTCGGCCCTGATCATGGGCGTCGGCATCGGGTGGCTGTTGGACGACTGGCTGGGCACCGGCCCGTGGATGATGATTTTGTTCTTCTTCCTGGGGGCCGGCGCGGGCGTGTTGAACGTTTACCGCGCGGCGAGCCGGCTTGGGGCCGCGCCGGACGACGGGGATGCGAACGCGCCGCCGGACTGACGGAAGCCGGAATGGGGGGTTTACGGACTTCCCAAAGGTGAAAAAATGGCCGAGAATGTCAAAACCGGTCGTTTCGACGCCGCGAGGCTTGCGCAGGCGGGCCAATACGTATAGGAATACTGTGGCTTTTCCGGCCAGGAGACGGCCACAATACGCCATAGCATTTTATGCGTTGCGCGCCGGCGCGCGGGACGCGGAACGGATCGGACTTTACGGAAACGATCGTAAACGGCATTTGAGACTGATCAGGCGAGACGAAACGTGGCCAATCCCCTCGAACAATTCACCATCAAACCCTTGATCGACATTCAGATGGGCGGCATTGACGCCTCGCTCACCAACGCCGGTCTGGCGATGGTCGCGACCGTGGTCGCCATCACCGCGTTCCTGGTCCTGTCCATGCGCGGCCGCGCCCTGGTCCCGGGCCGCTGGCAGTCGATGGCCGAACTGTCCTATGAATTCATTGCCGGGATGATCCGCGACAACGTGGGCTCCGAAGGGCGCAAGTTCTTCCCCTTCATCTTCTCGCTGTTCATGTTCATCCTGTTCGCCAACCTGCTCGGGCTGTTGCCGTATTCCTTCACCTTCACCAGCCACATCGTCGTGACGTTCGCGATGGCGCTGTTCGTATTTCTGGGCGTGACCCTGGTGGGCATCGCCCATCATGGGCTCCACTTCTTCAGCTTCTTCGTGCCGTCGGGCGTTCCGGCGGTGATGCTGCCGCTCCTGGTGCCGATCGAGATTCTTTCCTATCTCTCGCGCCCGTTGAGCCTTTCCATTCGTCTGTTCGCCAACATGATGGCCGGTCACACCATGATGAAGGTGTTCGCCGGCTTTATCGTTCCGCTCGGCGTCGCGGGCATCCTGCCGCTGGGCGTGGACGTGCTGCTGACGGGCTTCGAACTTCTTGTCGCTTTCCTGCAGGCGTATGTGTTCACGGTGCTGACGTGTCTGTACCTGAACGACGCCATTCACCTGCATTGAGCGACGGATCGCTTAAACCCTGTTGAGATTATCAAACTGAGGAATGAAACCATGGAACTTGATGCCGCGAAAATGGTTGGCGCCGGTCTTGCCGTTATTGGCCTGGGTGGCGTTGGCGCCGGTATTGGCAACATCTTTGCTTCGCTGATCGGCTCGATCGCCCGCAACCCGGCTTCCCGTGGTCAGGTGTTCGGTCTGGCGATGCTGGGCTTCGCCCTGGTTGAAGCGGTGGCGCTGTACGCCCTGCTGATCGCCTTCCTGATCCTGTTCACCTAGTCGATGCCGATGGCGGCCGGACGGGCGTTCGCGCCGGTCCGGTCATCGTCTTGTCGCAAAGTTACAGGAGCCCGCACATGCGGATTCTTCTGAAAACCGTTCCGATGCTTGGCCTGAGCTTGGTGGCCACCCCGGCGTTCGCCGCGGGCTTGCCCCAGCTCGACATCGCCAAGTTCCCGCCCCAGTTGGTGTGGCTCGTCATCACGTTCACGGCGCTGTACGTGCTGATGTCCCGGGTGGCCCTGCCGCGCATCGCCAACGTGCTGGAAGAACGTCAGAACAAGATCGACGACAACTTGTCGCGCGCCGAAGACCTCAAGCGTTCCGCCAAGGTCGCGGCGGAAGCCTACGTGAAGGCGATATCGGACGCGCGCGCCAAGGCGCATGCGTCCATCCGCCAGGTCAAGGAAAAGGCCGACGCCGACGCGCGCACGCGCCAGGACGACCTGAACGCCAAGCTGAAGGCCGACATCGCGTCGTCCGAAAAGGCCATCGCCACGGCCCGTGACGAAGCCTTGGCGGGAATCAAGGACGTCTCCACGGACGTGGCCGGCAGCGTTATCGAACGCCTTATCGGGCACAAGGCCAAGGACGACGTCGTCCTTGACGCGATCGAAGCCGTGCTCAAGGATCGGGCGTAAGGGGAGAAGCCGCATGTTCATTTCCCAGGCCCACGCCGCCGACGCCGCCAATGGCGCACTCGCCGCGCCTTTCTGGCAGGACACCACGTTCCTGGTGGCCATCGCCTTCGTCTTGCTGTTCGTCTTCTTTGGCAAGAAGATGTATGTGGCCATCACCACGGCGCTGGATGACCGCACCAAGCACATCCAAAAGCAGATCAACGAAGCCGCCCAGCTTCGCGAACAGGCCCAGATGCTGCTGGCGAGCTACGAAAAGAAGCAACACGAAGCCATCAAGGAGGCCGAGGGCATCATTCAGGCCGCCAAGAACGAGGCGGAGCGTCTTGCCGTCGAAGCTGCCGAACAGTTGGACCGGAACCTCAAGCGTTCGGAACAACTGGCCAAGGACCGCATCGCCCAGGCCGAAGCCCAGGCCGTCGCGGAGATCAAGGGGCTCGCCGTCGACATCGCCATGGAAGCCGCCAAGCGCGTGCTGACCAACGAAATCGACGCCGCCAAGTCCGACCAACTGATCGACAAGGCCATCAAGAACATCGCGGGCAAGCTGCACTGAGCGCGGCGCCCCGTTCAGGACTTCGGAAGCCCCCGTTCGCGGGGGCTTCTTCTTGTTCCGTCATCCCCTTCGCCCAGCACGACGAAGGGCCGGGAAAACCCGGCCCTTCGCCTTTCGCATTGCGCCCGCCTTATTTGGCGTAGCCGATAGCCTTGAGCGCCGCCTCGATTTCGCCAAGGATGGCGGGATCGTCAATGGTCGCGGGCATTTTGTAGGCCTCGCTGTCGGCGATCTTCTGCATGGTGCCGCGCAGGATCTTGCCCGAACGCGTCTTGGGCAAGCGTTTCACGACGGTCGCCTTCTTGAACGCGGCGACGGGGCCGATCTGGTCGCGCACGCGCTTGACCACCTCGGCCACGATGTCGGCGTGTTCGCGCGCGACGCCGGCCTTCAGCACCAGGAAGCCCAGCGGCATCTGGCCCTTGAGCTCGTCCGCCACGCCGATTACGGCGCATTCGGCGACGTCCGGGTGGCCGGCCAGGACTTCTTCCATCTGGCCGGTGGACAGGCGGTGTCCGGCGACGTTGATGATGTCGTCGGTACGCGACATGACGTACACGTAGCCTTCCTCGTCCAGGTAGCCCGCGTCGCCGGTCTTGTAGTAGCCGGGGAATTCGCTGAGATACGCTTCCTTGTAACGCTTGTCCGCGTTCCATAGCGTCGGCAGCGTTCCCGGCGGCAAGGGCAGCTTGCAGCAGATCGAGCCGATGGTCCCAGCCCCAACCGGGTGTCCATCGTCGGCCAGCACCTGCACGTTCCACCCCGGCGCGGCCTTGGTGGGCGAACCGGGCTTCACGGGGAATTCATGCAGGCCCAGGCAGTTGGCGGCGATGGACCAGCCGGTCTCCGTCTGCCACCAGTGATCGATCACCGGCGTGCCCAAAATCTTCTGCGCCCATTCCAGCGTGTTGGGATCGGTGCGCTCGCCCGCCAGGTAGAGCGCCTTGAAGTGGCTGAGATCATAGCGCGCCATCAATTTGGCTTCGGGGTCCTCGCGCTTGATGGCGCGGAACGCGGTCGGCGCGGTGAACAGCACCTTGACCTTGTGGTCCGCGATCACCCGCCAGAACGCGCCGGCGTCGGGGGTGCCGACGGGCTTGCCTTCGTACAGGATGGTGGTGCAGCCGTACAGCAGCGGGCCGTAGACGATATAGCTGTGCCCCACGACCCAGCCCACGTCGCTCGCGGCCCAGTAGACATCACCCGGCTGCACGTCGTAGATCGCCTTCATGGTGTAGTTCAGCGCCACCATGTGCCCGCCGTTGTCGCGCACGATCCCCTTGGGCACGCCCGTGGTGCCGGAGGTGTAGAGGATGTAGAGCGGATCGGTCGCCTTGACGGTGACGCATTCGGTGGGTTGAGCGGTCTTCATCGCCTCGGCCCAGTCCACGTCTCGGCCTGGGATCATGGACGCCTTGGCCTCGGGACGCTGCAGGATCACGCAGACGTCGGGCTTATGGGCGCTGAGATCGATGGCCCCGTCCAACAGCGGCTTGTATTCCACGATGCGGCCCGGTTCCAGGCCGCAGGACGCGGACACCATGGCCTTGGGCTTGGCGTCGTCGATGCGGGACGCCAGCTCGGCTGCGGCGAAACCGCCGAACACCACCGAATGGATCGCGCCCAACCGCGCCACCGCCAACATGGCGATGGCGGCCTCGGGGATCATGGGCATGTAGACGATGACCCGGTCGCCCTTGCCCACCCCTTGGGCGCGCAGCACGCCCGCGAAGCGCGCGACCTCGTCCTTCAAATCGGCGTAGGTGTAGGTTTTCTGCGTACCGCCGGTCATGGGGCTATCGTAGATCAACGCCGCCTGGTCGCCCCGGCCACGGTCCACATGGCGGTCCACGGCGTTATGGCAGGTGTTGCATTCCGCCCCCGCGAACCAGCGGTAAAACGGCGGGTTGGATGCGTCCAGGACCTTGTCCCAGGGTTTCACCCAGTCGATGTCCTGGGCGATTTCACCCCAGAAGCCTTCGGGATCGGAAAGGGAGCGCGCATGCGCTTGTTCATAAGGGTTGGCCATCGTACCTCCCATCGCCCGGCGCGCCCACGCCGGCGAGTTTCGTTTGCCCGTGGCGCACCCCCGCGCGCCTTGGGCTGTCTCCCAAGCCCAAAGTTTGCGGCAAAGCCCGCGTGAATGCAATAAGCCTCCCCCCCTCGCCTCTTGGAAAACGATCCGGGGCAAAACAAAACCGGCCTTCCCCGTCGGGAAGGCCGGTCGTCCACGAAAATCGCGTTCCGTGTCCGGGTCCACCGGGACCCCTAACCGGTCAGGCTCTCCAATTCATCCTTGATTTTCAGCTTTTCTTTTTTCAGGGCGTGGATTTCGATGTCGTTGGGATAGGGTTTGGCGTTTTCCGCTTCGATCGCCGATTCCAGCTCGTGGTGACGTGACTTGAGGGAATCGATCCGGCTTTCCAGTCCCATGGTAATTTCTCCCATAAAAAAAGCTTCAAGACGCAATAATCTTACGACCGGGTTCACAAAAAATAAACCCCTTCTTGGCGGTTCATGTGGATTTTTTTGTCGACGCGGCCCGGAGGGATGACTGTCGGGACCGCAAAAATATGCTATGGTTGGCTCCCTTGTCCCAGGGTCAGAACCCCCGTGAACCCACCATGACCGACGCCCCGTCCGAACCCGAAAAAGACCCGCGCGAGGAACTGGCGCGCCTGAAGCTGGAACACCGCGACTTGGACGACGTGATCCTGCGCCTGAGCGAAGACACGGCGCCGAACCAGCTGCAATTGCAACGGCTGAAAAAGCGGAAACTGCTGATCAAGGACCGCATCGCCCGGCTGGAAAGCGTCACCATCCCCGACATCATCGCCTAGAACGGCGCGCGTCAGGCGCTGACCGCGCGGACCTGTAGGTCTTCCTTGGCGTTGTAGATGACGTCATCGGGCATGCCGTCGGGAGAGATGGCGACCACGCCGAACGACACCATGATGGACAGCGCCACCCCCTGCCAGGCCAAGACGCGCCCCTGCATCGACTGTTGCATGCGTTCGGCCTTTTCGATCCCGGCCTGGATGCCGGTGCCCGGCGAGATCAGGCCGAAGTCGAAATTTTCCAGGCTGCCCAGGACGTCGCCCGGCTCCGCCCCCTCGCGCAACGCGGTGGACGCCTGTACCATCAGGTTTTCCACCGCCGCATGACCGTGTTCGACCCGCACCGCGGCCGCGTTGCTGATGCTGAAATAAAGAAAGGTGAACTCCGCCCCCTCCTCCTCGACCCGGCGCTGGGCCAGTCCCAGCCGAGCCATGAAGGCGCGCCGACGCATGACGTGCAGCATGCGGTCCTTTTCGGCTTGTTCCTCGAGATAGGCTTCGTGGCCCTTGGCGCGCGCCAATTCGCCGCGCAGCGCGTTGATCTCGTCCAAAAGCAAGCCGATCGCCCGGCGCACGCTTTCGGTCATTTCCGCCTTGGGAATGCCCAGAACGCTGACGTTGTCGTCGATGGAGGCATGGCCCTGGCCGGGCGTAAAGCCGCCGAAGCCGCCCCCGGCCCCGCTGTCCCCCCCCTCGCCGCCGCCGTGATGGCGCTTGAGTTTGGACGCGAACAGCCCCCGGTTGTCTTCTTCGGTCAACCGGTTTCGACCGGGACGCACCGACACGATCGGCGCGGAAGGCCCCACCTTTTCATCGGCCATTCGTCTACTCCTCAAGACGCACGTATAGCATGGTTCCCTCACCGGAAAGTTAACACGAAACGTGCATGCCGGGGAATCCTCATTGGCCCGCGACCGCCCTGCGTCAAACAACTTGCCAGAACGGCCCGGTTCCCTATAATTCCGCGCTTTCTCAAGGGGCCCCGCCATCCGGGCCGAAAGCCCCGCCGAAGGAGCGAAACCATGACCGCCATTCCGCCCGTCGTCGGCATCATCATGGGCAGCCAGTCCGACTGGGAGACCATGAAGAACGCCGCCGAAACGCTGGAAACGCTCGGCGTCCCCTTTGAAACGAAGATCGTCTCCGCCCACCGCACCCCCGACCGGCTCTATGCCTACGCCAAGTCCGCCCGGGAACGCGGCCTCAAGGCCATCATCGCCGGCGCCGGCGGGGCCGCGCACCTGCCCGGCATGACCGCCGCCATGACGCCGGTGCCGGTGCTGGGCGTTCCGGTGGAAAGCAAGGCGCTGAAGGGCATGGATTCCCTTCTGTCCATCGTGCAGATGCCGGGCGGCGTTCCCGTGGGCACGCTGGCCATCGGCAAGGCCGGGGCGATCAACGCGGGCCTGTTCGCGGCGTCCATCGTCGCGCTGCAGGACGACGTCGTGGCGGCCAAGCTCGATGAATGGCGCGCCAGACAGACCGCCGGCGTCGCCGAAGAACCGGTCGACTGACCCGAACCCGACAAGGAGCCGCCAGCCGTGAGCGCCGCCACCCCCCCCCTTCCGCCCGGATCCGTCATCGGCATCGTCGGCGGCGGACAACTGGGCCGCATGACCGCCGTCGCGGCGGCCGAGTTGGGTTACCGCGTCCATGTCTTCACCCCGGAACGCAACAGCCCCACCGAACAGGTGGCCGAGCGCGCCGTGGTGGCGGATTACGAGGATCAAGCCGCGATCCGCGACTTCGGCGAAAAGGTCGACGTGGTGACGTTCGAATTCGAAAACGTCCCCGCCGAAACGGTGCGCCGGCTGGCCGAACTGGCCCCGGTGCGTCCGAACTGGGAATGTCTGGCGATTTGCCAGGACCGGGTGCGGGAAAAGACGTTTTGCAACGACCTTGGCATCGGCACCGCGCCGTGGCGCGAGGTCAATTCCCTGGACGACCTGACCCGCGCCATCGCGGACCTGGGCGCGCCGTCGATCCTCAAGACCAACAGGCTCGGCTACGACGGCAAGGGCCAGGCGCGCATCCAGGCGGACACCGATCCCGCCCTGGCGTGGCACGAGGTCGGCGGCCAGCCATGCGTCCTGGAGGGCTTCGTCGACTTCACCATGGAAGTGTCCGTCATCACCGCGCGCCGCCCCGGCGGGGCCATGGCGGCGTTCGACGTGGTGGAAAACCGGCACAAGAACGGCATTCTGGACGTCACCATCGCGCCCGCCAACATCCCCGAGGCCTTGGCCGACGAGGCCCGCGCGATCGGGCGCAAGATGACCGAGGCGATGGATCTCGTGGGTCTTTTGGCGGTGGAGATGTTCGTCACCCGCGACGGCCGTTTGCTGGTCAACGAAATGGCCCCGCGCCCCCACAATTCCGGCCACTGGACCCAGGACGGCTGCAAGACCAGTCAGTTCGAACAGTTCGTGCGCGCGGTCGCGGGCCTGCCGCTGGGCACGGTGCAGCGTCATTCCGACACGGTGATGAGAAACCTGTTGGGCGACGACGCGTTGTTGTGGGAACAGCACCTTTCGGACCCCGAAAACAAGTTGCACCTCTACGGCAAGGCCGAACCGCGCCCCGGACGCAAGATGGGACACATCAACCGGCTCTACCCGCTGGGCAGCCGGCCCAAGGGCTGATCACTCGGCGTAGCGGGCCTTCACCAAATCGATGAAGCCGTCGGTCTGCATTTCCGCCAGGGTGCGTTCCAATTCCCCGATCCGCGACATCAGCGGGGATCGGCGCGACACCGTGAAATGGGACGCGCGCCCCTCCACCTGATAGGTGCTTTTGCGCACGAAAGCCTTGGTCCGCGCCACCAGATAATCCCCCAACAGGACCGGCATGATGAGGGCATCCAGCTTGCCGCGCTGCAACAGCTTGACGCCCCGCGGATAGTCGCCGAGCTCCAACTTCAACAGAGACTTGTCGTTGTCGAAGCGGTCGAAATATTTCGCGCCGCGCAAGACGCCGATCTTCATTCCGGCCAAATCTTCGTATTCGTGGATATCCAGCGCCCCTTCCGACAGGTAGAACGCCTCGTTCTCCCGGCCGAGGTCCCCGACAAGGTAAGACATATAGTCTTCGCGTTCCGGCGAACGGCTGGGACCCAACATCATGTCGGACTGCCCCTCCTCGGCCATCATCAGGGCGCGGCGGAAGGGCACTTCGACGAACTCCAGACGGATGTTGCAGCGCGCGGCAAGCTCGCGAACGATATCGACATAAATCCCGGAAAAGGTGTGCTTGCCGCCCTGCAATTCGACGATGCGGTACGGTGGGGCGTTGTCGATCGCGATTTTGGCCGTGCCCGGCGTTTGCGCGCCGGCGCCTCCAGCCCAAATCAGCATACCCGCCAACGCCAGAAAAAGGAGACGATGAAATCCCATCACGATCTTCGCGTTTCCCGCTTTCGTACGAACGGACTAGAGACTAGCATAAGCATAGGGATGCATGTACAGTTTTGCTACAGTCGGTGCTCATGCGCACCTTCTCCATGGATGCACGATGGCGAACACCTTCAAATCCCTGACCGCGAAGATCCTGGCGTTGTTCCTGCCGCTCACGGCCGGGATCCTGGGCGGCGTGTTCGCCTTGCAGCAATATTACACCTTCTACGACGAACAAAACGCGCTCATCGTCAACGTCAACACCATCGCCGACATCCAAAAAGCGGCCATGGTCGTCCCCATGTGGGAAATGAACGAAAGCCATGTGAAGGGCCTGCTGGACGACATCGCCACCATTCCGCTGGTGCGCGGCGCGGCGGTCTACGACGAACTGGGTACGCAGCTCTACAAATCCGGCGACATCGAAACCGCGGTCTCAACACCCGAGTACATGGTCAAACGGAACCTGCGCTATATCTCCGGGGACGTGCACACGCCGCTCGGCTCGCTCGTCGTCGTCGCGGACGAGGCCGTGGTGTGGAGCAAGCTTTACGACCATCTCGTCGTCAACGGCGCCGTTCTTCTCATCCTGATGGCCGCCCTGGTCGGCGCGACCTTGCTGGTGGTGCACCGGGCGATCGGCCAGCCTTTGCACAAGCTGCACGATTCCATCATCGCGGCGCGCGACCAGAAGGTGCGCGCGCCCGTGGCGTGGAAAAGCGTCGATGAAATCGGCCAGGTGATCGACGCCTACAACCAGATGCAGCGCAAGGAAATCTCCTACGAAGCCGAACTGCTGCAATACCGCGCCCATTTGGAGGAACTGGTCGAAAACCGCACCCAGATGCTGCAACTGGCGCTGGACAACATGTCCAACGGCCTGTTCGTGCTGGACCGCAATCTGAACTTCGTGATGTACAACACCTTCTTCCCCGCGGTTCTGGACATCGCCAAAGAGATGCTGGAACCCGGCCGGCCCTCCGCCGCGGTCATCCGTCTCATGGCCGAACGCGGCGATTTCGGCGGGGAGGCCAAGGCCGATCCCGATGCGTTCACGACCAAGCAGCAGGGCGCGCTGAAATCGGGACAGCCCGTTCCCATCGAAGTCTCGACCCCGCGCGGGCGCAGCCTGGAGTTTCGCATCCGCCGCACGCCGGACGGCAACACCGTCGTCACCTTCAACGACGTGACCGAATTCAAGACCAAGGAACGCATGATCCAGGAAAGCGGGGAACGCCTCAATTTGGCGTTGAAGGGCGCGGACCTGGGATCGTGGGACGTGGACCTGACGAACAAGGAAACCATCGTCAACGAACGCTATACCGACATGCTGGGCTACAGCCTGTCCGAGGTCTTCGACGCCTACGAGCTGTGGAAGGACACCATCCACCCCGACGACCTGCACCACGTTTTGGAAACGGGACATGCGTACCGCAACGGCGATATCCCGTTCTACGAAATCGAATACCGCGTCATCACCAAATCCGGCGAGGAACGCTGGGTGGTGTCCAAGGGCGCGGCGGTGGCGCGCGACGAAAACGGCCATGCCACCCGCATGGTCGGCACTGTCATGGACATCACCGAACGCAAGCGCGGCGAGCACGAACTGGCCGAGGCGCGCGACAAGGCCGAAAGCGCGACCCGCGCCAAGTCCTCGTTCCTCGCGGCCATGAGCCACGAAATCCGCACGCCCATGAACGGCGTGGTGGGGATGATCGACTTGTTGCGCGAAACCAAGCTGGACGCCGACCAGAAGCAGATGATGCGCACCGTGCGCGATTCCGCGTTCGCGCTGCTGCAAATCATCAACGACATCCTGGATTTCTCCAAGATCGAGGCCGGCAAGCTCGAGCTCGAACCCTTCCCCATGTCGTTGCGCGACGTGGTGGAGGGCGTCGCCGAAACCCTGATGCCCAACGTCGCCAAGAAGGACCTGGGCCTCAAGGTGTTCATCGATCCGGCCATTCCGTCCTGGCTCCTGGCCGACCAGGTGCGCATCCGCCAGGTTCTGTTCAACCTGTTGGGCAACGCCGTGAAATTCACCACCACCACCGAGGACCGCAAGGGCGTGGTGACGTTGATCGCCGAACGCCAGCCCGGCGGCTCGGATGGCATGATCCCGGTCCGCTTCAGGATCTCCGACACCGGCATCGGCATGACCGAAAAGGCGTTGCAAAGCCTGTTCACCCCCTTCACCCAGGCCGAACGCTCCACCACCCGCCGGTTCGGCGGCACGGGCCTGGGTCTGTCGATCTGCAAGAACCTGACCGACCTGATGGGCGGCAAGATCACCGTGGAAAGCACGTACGGGCAAGGCTCGACCTTTATCGTCGATTTGCTCGTCCCCGTGGCGGAAAAGGCCGCCGCGCACCCGGACGAAACGGATCTGGACGGCGTGAACGTGCTGCTCGCCATTCCCGATCCCGATCTGCGGCGCTTCGCCCGGGCCTATGCCGAAAACCGTTCCGCCACGGTGGGCGTGGCGGACGATCTGGACAGCCTGCCCGAGCGGTTGGTCAACGGCAAAGAGGCCGGGGCCCCCATCGATGTCGTGGTGTTCGGCGCGGACTGGCCGCGCGAACAGGTGGACCTGGCGCTTCGCCGCCTGCGCCTCAACGCCGATCTGGAAGGGCTGCGCTTCGTGCTGATGGTCAAGGACCGCAAGGAGGCCTTGGGCATTTCCCAGCACGACTTGGTCGCCGTGGAAAGCAATCCGTTGCGCCGCAGCGGCTTCGTCCGGGCGCTCGGCATCGCGTCGGGACGCGAAAGCCCCGAACTGGACTACAGCGAGGAGAGCCTGACCGCCGATGCGCCGGACGCGCCGACCGAGGACGACGCGGCCGCCCGGGGGCAGCTCATCTTGGTGGCCGAGGACAACCCCACCAACCGCGACGTCATCAAGCGCCAGCTCAACAAGCTGGGTTACGCCGTGGAAATGGCTGAGGACGGGCGGCTGGGGCTTGAAGCGTGGAAGAGCGGGCGTTACGCCCTCATCCTCGCCGACTGCCACATGCCCAACATGGACGGCTACGAAATGACCGGGGCGATCCGCGCCGAAGAACATCAACGCGGCGCCGGCGAGCGAACCCCAATCATCGCCGTCACCGCCAACGCGCTGCAGGGGGAATCGGAAAAATGCCTCGCCACCGGCATGGACGATTATTTGTCCAAGCCGGTGGAAATGGAAAAGCTCAAGGCGGCGTTGCGCAAATGGATGCCCGGCGCGCCGCCGTCCAAGGGCGTCGCCGCCGTCGCGCCGCAAGCGGCACCCCCCGCGCCCAGCGGGCTGCGGATCATCGACCCCGCCATCGTGGACACCACATATCTGCGCGAAACCTTTGGCGACGACGAGGAGTTGATCCACTCCATCCTCGGTGAATTCGTCGCCCCCACCCGCGAAATCGCCCAGGAACTTCTGGCCGCCTACGACGCCGGGGACGTCAAGCTGGTGGGCGCGCTGGGCCACAAGCTCAAATCCTCGTCCCGTTCCATCGGCGCGCACGCGCTGGCGGATTTGTGCGAAAAGCTGGAACACGCCGGCGACGCCGGGGATTGGGAAGACGTCCAGCGCCTCTACGCCGACCTGCCGGGCGCGGTGACGCGGGTGCTCGATCACCTGGAAGGCAAGGACGGCGGCTCCTCCCCGGCCGGCGGCGGCGCGGGCGCGCCGGACGAAACCATCATCGACACGTCGTATCTGCGCGAAACCTTTGGCGACGACGAGGCCATGATCGTCGAAATCCTCAAGGATTTCATCGTCCCCACCCAGGAAATCGCCGATGAAATCCGCGTCGCCTTCGAAGCGGGGGACGTCAAGGGATGCGGCGCCATCGGCCACAAATTGAAATCCTCGTCGCGCTCGATCGGCGCACATGCGCTGGCGGATCTGTGCGAAAAAATCGAACACGCCGGGGTCAACGGAAACTGGGAAGACGTCCAACGCCTTTACGCGGTCTTGCCCGTTGAGGTGGATCGCGTTATCACCCATATCAGGGATCTTTAGAATCCGGGACGGCCAGAACCATGGACAAGCATCACTTCAAGAATTTCAGCATGATGATCGTCGACGACGAGACGTTCGTGCGGTCCCTGATTTCGCGCGTGCTTCTGGAAATCGGCGTGGGCCGCGTTCAGCAGGCGAAGAACGGCAAGGAAGCCCTCGACGAACTGAGCAAGCGGGCCTTCCCCATCGACCTGATCATCCTGGATCTGGAAATGCCGGAAATGAACGGCTTCGAATGTCTGCACCACATCCGCAATTCGTCGAACCCGGCCGACCGGCACATTCCGGTCATCGTTTTGACCGGGCATTCCGGGCGCAGGCAGCTTCTCGCGGCGGCCGACCTCGGCATTCACGGCTTCCTCGCCAAGCCCATATCCCGCAACACCCTGGAAAAGCAGCTGGTCAAGGCGCTGACGTCGCCGCCCATCGACCCCAAGCTGCTGCGCGCCGAACACGAAACCCCCGAAGGCAACATCCACAAGCCGCCGGTCATCGAGGGCAAATCCTGACCCGCCCGCCCCGCGCGCAGGTTCCACCGCAATTCAGCGGTTCGCGTTTATAAAGGAAGGCCCGAAACGCTGGTTTCTCAGGCTGTGCCCGCCTGGGTGCTGATGTTGGCGGCGTTGGCGGCACGGGCGAGGGTGCGCTCGATGTCCTTGGCCGTGATGCGCTGGGCCTTGACGCCTTCCAACAGTTCGATGGCGACGGCCTGCTCCTTGTCCAGGTGCATGGCGATGGCGTGGCGGATGAAATCCGTGACCGGACGGTCCACCGCCGCGTTGGCCAGCGCGTTGGACAGGAGTTCGCGGCGCACCAGCGGGGGGAAGTTGAGAATCTCGATGGCCACCAGCTTCTTCACCTGAAACGGGATCAGCGAGGTGGTGAAGATGCGGTCCAGGCAGAAGCTGTAGATCCCGAAGTCCAGCCGCCCGGCCACGGACTTGGTGAAATCGATGAAGTCGTCGATGAACGAGCCGGCGGCCAGTTGACCGTCGATCAGCATGCGCACGACCTCCAGAAACTGGCGATAGCGCTGGCGGGCGGGATTGAGGTCGTCGCCGAGAACCGCTTCCAGTTCCTTGATGCGGACTTCGCGGAATCCGGATTGCAGAACCGCCTGCGCCCCTTCGCGGACCCGATCCGACAGGGTCTGGCGTTCGATCAGTTCGAACAGTTCCTCATAGGCTTCGCGCCGCGTGTCGTCCAGGGCGGCGGCGCGGTGCGCCAGCGGCATCAGCGCGGCGCGGGCCACCAGTTCGTCCTTGGAGCAAATCGACGCCATGGCCTGTGCATCCTTCGGGATGCGGACGCGCCCGGCGGCGAAATCGTCGGTGATCAGGAAGCGGCCGCTGGTCTGGAACGTCAGGTAGCGCCCCAGCTTGGTGCACAGCACGAAGTGTTCGGCCAATCCCGGGCCCAGCAAGGCCGGCGCGGCCGGATGTCCCGCCCCGCCATGGTCCTGGAGGGAGAATTCTTCCTTGAGAGCCGTTTGTGCCGTCATGACGTCCGTGTCCTTCTCTCTTGCGCACGCAATCCGATGGTTACACCAAAATCCTTTTCATTTCGTTAGGGCCGCATCCGCACGTCGCCGTGCGCGCGCCGGAACGGTCCCATCTTGAACGGCCCGTCCTTGAACAGGGTTTCCAGGCGGTTCATCACTTTCGCCTTCAGCGGCGGAATCTTCAACACGTCGTCGATGCGCCGGGCAAGGAAATCCCAAGTGTCGCGGCACCCCTCGCTGGAATCGTTCAGCCAGTAGAGAACCGTCGGCGCATACACCGCCGCCAGCAGTCCCCGCTTGGTGTAGTAGTTGAAATCCACCGACCGGTCGCCGGCCTGGTACCAGATTTCATCGATCGTCGTGTGGGTGATCCTGGCCATCAGCCCGGCATGGGTGGGGCGCATCAGAACGCCCAGTCCGGCGCGCACGGCTTCGCGGTGCGGCGTCAGGAATTCCAGCCGCGCGCGGACTCCGAAGATGATTCGGTCGCGCACGCGCATGGCGTTCAGGTCTGCCGCTTCCATCGCCTTGATCATTTCGCGGTCCGCGATGGCGGCCATGCGGGCGATGGCGTCGACCGCGCCTTCGGGAAACAGCCGCTTGGCGGTGCCGGCGTCGAACCCCGCGTCCCGCGCGCCCGCGATCAGCGCGGCCTCGCCCCAGCCGTCGAAGGCCACATGGGGCGCGGCGGCCAGCACGATGGCGTCGCGCTTTGCGTCCCGTTTGCGTTTCACCTCGTCGGCGCTTTTGGCGGCGGCGGTCATGGGCTGGGAAGCCTCCTGTCAACTCAGGCGCGCAACGCGCGCGCCAATTCCTCGGTAAAGCCGAATCGGCTCATATCCACGATGCGGCGAGGATACAATATTCCGTCCAAATGGTCACACTCATGTTGGACCACCCGGGCGTGAAAGCCGTGGGCTTCGCGCTCGATCCGCTCGCCATTCAGATCATAGGCACGATAGCGGATGTGGGTAAAGCGCTCAACCTCGCCCATCATGCCGGGAATGGACAGGCAGCCCTCCCAACCGGGGGCCTTTTCGTCGTCCAACGGCTCGATTTCCGGGTTGATCAGCACCGTCAGCGGGACGCCCTCGCCGCGCCCGCCTTCCCGCGCGTCGCGGCCGGGATCGACGAAAAAGATCACCACCCGTTTCGCCACGTGGACCTGTGGCGCGGCGAGGCCCGTGCCCTGGGCGTCCTGCATGGTTTCGATCATGTCCTCCACCAGGGCGCGGATCTCGGGGTGGGCGGGATCGTCCACCGTTTCGGCGATCTGGCCTAGGACGGGATGGCCCATGCGGGCGATTTTCAAAAGGGCCATGGGGCTCTCCGGTCTTGTTTCCGCAGCCCCCTTCACAACGGGGTACGGTTGTGGTAGAAAACGCCCCTCGTCTCATTCGGGACGGGAGGTGGGGCGAGAGCCCCGAACATAACATCAAACCTGAAAGGAAGTGGTTAACGTGCAAGTTGTCGTCCGCGATAACAACGTTGATCAGGCGCTGAAAGTGCTCAAGAAAAAGATGCAGCGGGAAGGTATTTTCCGCGAGCTGAAGATTCGCAAGCACTTCGAAAAGCCCTCCGAAAAGCGTGCGCGCGAAAAGGCCGAGGCCGTTTCCCGTGCTCGTAAAATGGAGCGCAAGCGCCTGGAACGTGAAGGCTTCTAACCCGAGGCCCCGCGTTTCAAACGAAAGGCCCGCCGCGAGGCGGGTTTTTTGTTCCCTTCGGCCAAGGGGAATGCCATGCCCGAAATCAAGACCTGCCCCGAGTGCGGCGAAACCTTCACCTGCGATCCCCAAGGCGATTGCTGGTGCAAGCACGTGCCGACGGTGAAGATCCCCGACCACCTCAAGGGCCAAGGCTGCCTCTGCCGCTGCGTCCTGGATCGTTTGCTGGCGGAACAAACTGCGGACGACAAGACGAACCCGTCGTAACCCCCCCGTCGTCCGTTCCGACCATTGTCCCGCCCGCCCATAGCCGCTAGGATCGGTGCGGGACACGCGTAAGGGGGGAATTCCGTGCCGGGGATCATCAAGACCCACGTCACCACGGGGGTCTATTTCATCGACATACCGGACGCGGAATTGCGGATTCTGTGCGGCTGCCCCGCCGACAGCGTCAAACACATGATGAAGCGCGGCATCATCGTGCCGGTTGAACGGAGCGGGGTGACGCTGGAAACCGGCCCCAACGCGATCTTGCTGTCGGATCTGATGGTGCAAAGCGGACAACTGTCCAACATGGCGGAATTCCCCGTGCTGCAAATGCTCTACCGCCAGGGCATGGGCATTCCGAACCACCCCGGCAATTGCGGCGTCAAGCCGCTTCTGATCGGTTCCGCCGGGCAGGTTTCCGCCCAACTGGACTACATCCATCGCGGCAATTACGGTTTGGTGTCCGAAGACGAAATGCGAGCCGCCGGGGCTGACGCCGGTCTGGCCCGCCAGTTGATGCGCGAAAAGCTCAGGTTCGCTTTCGGCGCCATCCACGAAAGCCGCGATCTGGTGGACACCCTGGCCGTCGACACCGAAACGGTGAACATCCGGGGCGGCGCAACCGTGCGGCGCGACGGGCTCAACCATTTCGAATTCACCTACGGTGGCGAAATCGTGTCGGTCGACCTCAACCTGCGGCCCGGAGAACTGTACCCGTCCCCTTATCCGCTGGGCGTCAACGACACGCCGCGCGAATACTTCGCGGTTCTGCATTCGGGCGAGGGGGACGGCTGGGACATCAACCGTCCCAGCATGTCGTCCATCATCCTGTTCCAGGGCCGCCCGTATCTGATCGACGCGGGCGCGAACATCGACTACAGCCTCGAAGCGCTGGGGATCGGCGTGAACGAAATCGAGGGCATCTTTCACACCCATTGCCACGACGACCATTTCGCGGGACTGGTGAACCTGATCCGCGCCGACCATAAGGTCAAATACTTCGCCACGCCCCTGGTGCGGGCATCGGTGCAGAAAAAGATTTCGGCGCTGCTGGGCATCGCCGAGGACGCGTTCGCCGACTACTTCGACGTCCACGACCTGACGCTGGGCGAATGGAACGACCTGGGAGGATTGGAAGCGCGCCCCATCCTGTCGCCCCATCCGGTGGAAACCAGCATCTTCGAATTCCGTGCGCTCGGCCCCGACGGCTACCGCACCTACGCGCACTTCGCCGACATAGCCGGGTTTTCCGTGCTGGACGGCATGGTCACGGACGACGACGCGGCCCCCGGCATCGGCGCGGACCGCGCCCGGGCGGTGAAGAACGCCTATCTCGCCCCCGCGACGGTGAAGAAGCTGGACGTCGGCGGCGGCATGATCCACGGCGACGCGGAGGATTTCCGCGACGACGCCTCAGGCAAGATTCTGCTCGCGCACACCGCCCATCCCTTCACCGACCGGCAGAAGGAAATCGGTTCGGGCGCGCCGTACGGCACCATGGACATCCTGATCCCGTCCCACCAGGAATACACCCGGCGCAACGCCTTCGTGTTGCTTCACGACTATTTCCAGGACGTCGCCAACGAACGGCTCCAGGTGTTGCTCAACAACGAAATCGTCACCTTCAACCCCGAAACCATCATCCTGCGCGAAGGCCATGCGGCCCAGGACGTCTATCTGGTGCTGTCGGGGGCGCTGGACGTGATCAGCACCGCCACCGGGGTGAGCAGCCGGGTGTCCACCGGGTCCCTGGTGGGCGAGCAGAGCGCGCTGCACGGCCTGCCGTCCATGGCGACGTACCGCGCGCGATCGTTCGTCAGCGCCTTGCGCCTGCCCACCGCGCAGTATCTGGAATTCGTCACCCGCAACGACCAGTACGCGGAAATTTCGCGTCTCGACGAATACAAGGAATTCCTGCAACGCATCTGGCTGTTCAACGAGGCGCTTTCCGATACCGTGCAGAACCGCATCGCGCGCGACCTGGAAATCCGCGCCTTCGCCCCCGACGAACACGTCCCGGTGGCCGACGGGACCAGCCTGTGGCTGGTGCGCGACGGCCGCGTGGAATGGGAGTGGGGACGCGAATTCGGACCCGGAGAGTTTTTCGGCGAAGGCCGCGCCCTGTTCGCCGAGGAAACCGACGACGGCTACACCGCCACCGAGCACAGCCACCTGTACCGGGTGCCGTTCAAAACCCTCGAAGACATCCCCATCATCCGCTGGAAATTGTTCGAATCCCACCAGCGCCATAAACTGCTGATGTGACTCACGTTCCGCAAAACGTTGCCCGCACCACTTCGTGGGGCTTTGGCGCCACGCGGAGGTCGGCGTGTTCGGGCTGGTCGTCGAAGGGCCGGGCAAGGACGGCGCTTAGGCGCTCGAAAGGTTCGAAGTCCCCGTTCACGGCGGCCCGGATCATCTCTTCGATCCGGTGGTTGCGGGGGATGAAGGCCGGGTTGGCGGCGCGCATCCGGGCGCGGACCGCGTCCGCCGGAGTGTTCTCGATGCTCAACCGCGCCCGCCAGCGCGCCAGCCACGGGGCGTAAGCCGGTCCGGACGGCCCTCCTCCGTCTTCGATCGCGTCGCACAGCGCGCGGAACGTTTCCGTGAAATCCGCGCCATCGGCGGCCATCGCCGCCAGCAGTTCCTGGATCAACGCGATGTCGCCATCGCGTTCCCGCGCCAAACCCAATTTGGCGCGAAATATCGCCGACCAAGCCGTGGAATACAGATCGGGAAAGGCTTCCAGCACGGTGTGCGCCAGGGCCTCGGCCCGCGCCGGTTCCGCGTCCAGCAGCGGCAACAGGACCGACGCCAGCCGCGTCAGGTTCCATAACGCCATGCGTGGCTGCGCGTCATAGGCGTACCGTCCGAAATGATCGATGGAGCTGAACACCGTGTCCGGATGGTAGGAATCCATGAAGGCGCAGGGGCCGTAATCGATGGTTTCGCCCGCCACCGACATGTTGTCGGTGTTCATCACCCCGTGAATGAAGCCCACCCCCATCCACTTGGCGATCAGATCGGCCTGTGCGGCCACGACTTCCGTCAACAAGGACAGATACGGATTCGCAACGTCGCGCGCCTGCGGATAGAGGCGATCGATCACGTAGTCGGCGAGAATCCGCACGCCGTCCGCGTCGCCGCGCCCGGCGAAATATTCGAAGGTGCCGACGCGCACGTGCGCGCGCGCCACGCGGGTCAGCACCGCGCCCGGCAGGATGTCTTCGCGAAACACCGGCTCGTTGGTGGCGACGGCGGCCAGCGCGCGGGTGGTCGGAACGCCCAACGCGGCCATGGCCTCGCTCACCACGTATTCGCGCAACACCGGACCCAGCCATGCCCGGCCGTCGCCGTTTCGCGAATACGGCGTGCGGCCGCTGCCTTTCAAATGCAGGTCCATGCGCCGCCCCGCGCGGTCCACCACCTCGCCCAGCAAAATCGCCCGCCCATCGCCCAACCGAGGGACCCACCCGCCGAACTGATGGCCCGCATAGGCCATGGCCACGGGCTCCGCGCCCGGCGGCACGGCGTTGCCCGCCAAGGCCGCCACGCCTACGTCCGAAGACAGATACGCCGCGTCCAGGCCCAGACTCTCCGCCAGGGCATGGTTCAGCGCCACCAGCTCGGGCCGCGCAACCGGCTCGGGCGCGAGACGCGCGAAAAAGCGTTCCGGCAACCGCGCGTAGCTGTTGTCGAACGCAATGGACGAGAAACTGGACAGTCTTTGGTGCATCACGACCCCGGCCAACGGTTTTCCGTCATGTGGGGATCGCGATGGACGATGCCAAGGAAAGATCGTCGCCTCGGGAAATTACGACCAGTAGCGGACCGGGCCCGTATCGATGTGAACGAAATCGGACTTCGGATAGTAGCCGACCCCGCCCCGTTTGAGGCTCACCGCCGCGCGGTGCAGGTCGCGGAGCGCCACGCCCTTGATGCGCAAGTCGATGGCCATGCCCTTGATGTGGTAGCTCTTCTTGGCCACGCCGCTGCTGATTTTGCGCAAGGCGGCGTTGGTCTTGGGCGAACGATAGCCGCATACCACTTGGATGGCGTTGGTGGTGCCGACGGTCTTCTGCAGGTCGTGCATGGCGACCAACAAGGCCGGGTCGATCTCCGCCTTTTCGTCGGTCCGGTGGTCGCGGAAAATCCATTCGATTCGGGAACAGCCCTCCGGCACGAAATGGCCGTCGGCCCAGAACACCGTCTTCACCTTTTCCCCGGTGTGCAGGTTACGCAGGGTCAGGCTTTTTTCCCGGGGAACGCGGACACCGCCCCAGGCCGTCCCGACTGGCGCGGACGCCCCCAACATCGCCAGCCCACCCATCAACAGGGCGCGCCGGCTCATCGCGTTGCCGGCCCTGCCGTGGCCGTGATCTTCGGAAGACGCCATAATCCCACCAGACAAAAACAATGTTACTGAATGTTACAGATATGCCTTTCGGCATCCCCGCCGTCAATGGGGAACTTGAACAGCCAACGCCTTGGCCAGGGCTGCATCGCGACCATAAACGTCGTCGCGGAATTGAACCGCGCCGCGCCCGTCAATCCAAGCGGTGGCGTAGGTCAGGTAGACCGGCAACGGCTGGGGAAGCTTCACCACCGTCGTGGCCGAGCCGTTCATGGCATCCTGCAATGCA
>JADGBG010000196.1:0-2404 GCA_015231605.1 Alphaproteobacteria bacterium
CCCTCCGACCACCGCTCGCCGATGGGAATCCTAACGATTTGGTAACCCGCCAACCCTTTGATCCGACTCGGATAAATAACAGTACCGACTTGGAGGTCGGTAAAGTTCCTGCGGAGAAAATGGCCCCGGAGAGAGAGAAAGAGGCCAAAAACGGCCCGGACGGCCAAGAGGCCGGTTCCGTTGTTCTGGTGCAAAGCCTTTTGATATCTCGGAATTTTTCAGGAAGCGACGCGCGGGAGAGCGCATCTGTTTCCCGTGTAGTGGCGGAAGCGGGGGGATTCGAACCCACGATACGGTTGCCCGTATGCCAGTTTTCAAGACTGGAGCCTTCAACCACTCGGCCACGCTTCCATACCGCTCGGGGGGGCGTTGGTGCCTGGACTGGCCTGTCGGGCGGCTTCCGCGTCACCGTATGCCCCGCGCCGGCCACTCCACAACCCCTTATAACCACACTCCTATCCGGGTCCTGCGAGCACGGCCATCGACATCACGGGGACCGTTCCGCGACACGCTTGCAAAGCCGGTACGTTGAACCGGTCGCCGTACATGCCAACCGGACTTGGCGGATATACCATGGCGGGACGCGGGTCAACAGGGGATTGGCCACGCCAGCGGTTCTCAATGCGACTGAATCTGACTCGCGGCTGGGTCGGCCTGCCGGGGGGTGCGCCAAAGCGACTCAGGGGGCACGAAGGTGGTTGCGCTGGAGGGGTTGGGCATGATTCGACGGAGGCATGAGCCTGCTGGACGATCTTCTGATGGAACTGGGCGCGGTGTGCGCTGGCCTTGCCGACAAACGCAAGGGCCAGGGCGGGCGGTATACGATGGCGGACATCGGGCTGTCGGCGTTCTCGCTGTTTTTCATGCAGAGCCCGTCGTTCCTGGCGCACCAGCGGGCTCTGGAGGAGGGGCATGGGCGGTCGAACTGCCAGACGCTGCTGGGCATGGCGGCCATTCCCAGCGACAACCATATCCGCCAGATGCTGGACGGCAACGCGCCCTCGGCCTTTGACGGGCTGTTCTTCAAGACGCTGGCGGCGGTGGAGGCGACCGACGGCCTGTCGGCGTTCCGGCGTCTGGACGGCCGGCTGCTGATCGCGCTGGATGGGACCGAGCATTTCTGCTCGCGCAGGATCGGTTGCCCGCAGTGCTCGACCCGCAAGCGCTCGGATGGCGGCACGGAGTTCTTCCACGCCTTTGTCGGAGCCACCGTGGTCGCCCCCGGCCACGCCCAGGTGCTGCCGTTGCCGGCGGAGTTCATCGTGCCCCAGGACGGGGCGGAAAAGCAGGATTGCGAACGGACGGCGGCCAAGCGCTGGCTGGCCCGGCACGGCGCCGCCCTGGCCCGCTTCCGGCCGGTGTTTCTGGGCGACGACCTGTATGCCTGCCAACCGGTCGCCACGGCGATCCAGGCGGCCGGGGGCAACTTCATCCTCACCTGCAAGCCCGCCTCCCACCCGACGCTGAGCGAGTATCTCACCGGCGTGGATCTGGAGGAGCACCGCCGGACCATCCTCCAGCGCGGCAAGCGGACCACCTGCGTCTACCGCTGGCTGAACGCGGTTCCGTTGCGCGGCACGGCGGACGCGCTCGCCGTCAACTGGTTCTCGGTCGAGATCCTGAACGGCGCGGGCAAGCGCACCTACGTCAACTCCTTCGTCACCGACCTGCCGGTGTCGGCCGACACCGTCGCCGAACTGTCCGAGTGTGGCCGCGCCCGGTGGAAGATCGAGAATGAGACGTTCAACGTCCTCAAGAACGGCGGCTACAATCTCGAGCACAACTTCGGCCATGGAAAGTCCACGCTGGCCAACCTCCTGGTGACCCTCAACCTTCTGGCCTTCGCTTTCCACACCGCCGCCAACCTGTGCGCCCTGGCCTGGCGCACCGCCATGGCCGCCCGCGGCGCGCGATCCCGCTTCTTCGAGCATCTGCGCACCATCACCGCCTACATCGTATTCCCGGACTGGGACACGCTGCTCAACGCCATCGCCAACCCAAAAAGCGTGCGCCCCCCGTGACCCCAACCCCAACCCCAACCCCAACCGGAGCACAGCCCGCTCCCGACAAAAAGGGCAAGACGAAAGGCCCCCATCCCTTCAACACCCCAATTTAGAGTCGCTGACCGCTGGAGCCCTGGCTTGACATGCCCGTAAGTGGCATGGTATGTCTGAAATTCAGAGTATCCGAATTACTTGCTGAACTAAGAGGGGCAAAGCTTCGAGCATGGCTTAGCTTGCATACGACAAAAAAGCACCCAGAACAAGAATTTCCAACGGACTTTGCTTTTGGTCCGTCAGTGCAAGCGAGGCGCTTGCTCGGATTTTTCCTCTTTTATGTCTTGGGCGATCAGTCGATAATCAGAAATTGAGCAATATAGGGTTGCGCAATCGTGGCTTAGGCG
>JADGBG010000196.1:2531-3056 GCA_015231605.1 Alphaproteobacteria bacterium
TCCTGTTTCCGCCTTTTTTGGGGAATGACGAGATTTTTCATTGGTTCCGCGCGCAGCAACTGTCCTCGGCAACGTTGTTCGCGGATGAACTCGGCCCCAATTCGTGGGGAGGGCCGATCAACGCCAGCGCGTTCATGTTCGCGAATGAGACTCTGCTCAGCCAGCCGGGGGTTCCGCTGAGAACATTCTGGGTCCGGGCTGCCGCTCTGGTTCCGGCGTCGCCGGAAATGGTCGTCATTCCGTTTCCCAGCACCGCCAGTTTCCCGCCGGTCGCCCATTTTCCGCAAGGTTTCGGAATCGCCGTCTCGAGGGCGCTGGACGGAAACCTAATGGTCCAGCTTTGGGCGGGCCGGCTTGCCAATCTTCTGACGTATGTCTTGGTTATAGCGGCGATTGTCAGGATCGCGCCGTTCATCGCGATTCCGGTGCTTCTGGTCGCTTTCTTCCCCACAGCGCTCCAGTCGGCGGCCTCGCTGAGCGCGGATCCGATGAACCTGACGCTGCCGGCCCTTCTGACTGCCCTTG
>JADGBG010000045.1 GCA_015231605.1 Alphaproteobacteria bacterium
TTGCGGGCGATTGCGCAATGCGGGCGCTGACCCGCCTCCCTCTCCACCCCCAGGGGGGAGAGGGCTGGGGAGAGGGGGGCTTCGCCTCACGGGGGGGATGCGCATGATCGCCCTTCTCAAAGGCCGGATCGAGGAGGTTGGGGACGGGTTTTGCGTCGTCGACGTGAACGGCGTCGGCTATCTGGTGTTCTGCTCGTCGCGCACGCTGGGCCGGGTGGCCGTGGGCGAGGCGGCGACGGTGCACATCGAAACCCATGTGCGCGAAGACCACATCCATCTTTACGGCTTTCTGGATCGGGGCGAGCGGGAATGGTTCAAGCTATTGACCACCGTGCAGGGCGTGGGCGCGAAGGTGGCGCTGGCGATCCTGTCGGTGTTGTCGGGCGATGAACTGACCCACGCCATCGCCGCCGGGGACAAGGCCCAGGTCGGCCGCGCCAACGGCGTCGGGCCGAAACTGGCCGGACGCATCGTGACGGAGTTGAAAGACAAGGTCGCCGCCATCACGCTGGGGGCGGCGGCCGGCCCGAAAGGCGTCAAGATGGTCGCCACCGGCCCCGGCGCCGGGGCGTCCGACGCCACGCGGGACGCCACGTCGGCGTTGGTGAACCTCGGCTATTCGCCGTCCGACGCCTTGGCCGCCGTCAGCCATGCGGCGGGTAAGCTGGGCGAGGGCGCGGACGTCGCGGCGCTGATCCGTGGCGGCTTGGCCGAGCTTGGGCCTAAGGAGCACGGCCGATGACGGATCCGCGCATGGTCACGCCCGAAGCCACGACCCTGGAAGCCGCCGAGCACGCGCTGCGTCCGACGTCGCTGGAGGAATTCGTGGGCCAGAAGGGGGTGCGCGAAAACCTGTCCGTGTTCATCCAGGCGGCGCGCGCGCGCGGCGACGCCATGGACCACACCCTGTTTTTCGGCCCGCCGGGTTTGGGCAAGACCACGCTGGCGCAAATCGTGTCGCGCGAACTGGGCGTGGGGTTCCGCGCCACCTCGGGTCCGGTTGTCGCCAAGGCCGGGGATCTGGCCGCCATCCTCACCAACCTGCAACCCCGCGACGTGCTGTTCATCGACGAGATCCATCGCCTCAATCCGGTGGTGGAGGAAATCCTCTACCCGGCGATGGAGGACTTCCAGCTCGACCTCATCATCGGCGAGGGTCCGGCGGCGCGCTCCGTGCGCATCGACCTGCCGCCGTTCACGCTGATCGGCGCGACCACGCGTTCGGGCCTGATTTCGACGCCGCTGCGCGACCGCTTCGGCATTCCGTTGCGCCTGCAATTCTATTCGCCCGAAGAACTGGTCGGCATCGTGCAGCGCGGCGGGCGTTTGCTGGGGATCGAGATGACCGAGGACGGCGCGATGGAAATCGCCCGGCGTTCGCGCGGCACGCCGCGGGTGGCGGGACGGCTGTTGCGCCGGGTGCGCGACTTCGCCAACGTCGCGGGACGCCAAGTGGTTGACGCGGTGGCCGCCGACAGCGCGCTCAATCGCCTCGACGTGGACCACGCGGGCCTCGACGCCATGGATCGGCGCTATCTTTCGTGCATCGCCGAAAACTACGGCGGCGGGCCGGTGGGGGTGGAAACGCTGGCCGCCGCGCTGTCGGAACAGCGCGACACCATCGAGGACGTGATCGAACCCTACCTGATCCAGCAGGGCTTTCTCATGCGCACGCCGCGTGGGCGCATGCTGACGGCGCAGGCGTTTTCGCACCTGGGGCAGCGCGCGCCCAACACGGTGCGGCAATTCGAATTGATCCAGGAGGACGGCGATGACTGACGCCTCCCTCCAATCCCGGTTCGAAGGCAAGGTTTTCGTTCTGCCGGTGCGGATTTATTACGAGGACACCGACGCCGGCGGTGTGGTTTACTACGCCAATTATCTGAAATTCGCCGAACGCGCGCGCACCGAAATGCTGCGCGCGGGCGGACTGGAAAATTCCACGCTCCAGGACGAACACGGCATCGCCCTGGTGGTCAAGGCCATCGAGGCCGAGTACCGCCAGCCCGCGCGCCTGGACGATCTGGTCGAGGTGCGCCTCGAACTCACCCGTGTCGGCGGGGCCAGCATCGAAGGGGTGCAGCGCATCGTTCGCGCGGGCGAGGAATTGGTTGAAATACGCATCAAGCTGGGTTGCATGAAATTGGCGGGCGGGCCGGGGCGATTGCCTCAAAAAGTCCGCAATCTTTTGCAATCGTTCGTCATCGAATCCTCAGGATCGGAAACCGGGATCTAAAAATATGGAAGGCAGTGTCGTCGACGCCGTGACTTTGGCGGGCTCCGTCGGGCCCACCGACTTTTCCATGCTGTCGCTGTTTTGGCGTGCGGACTGGGTGGTGAAAACCGTCATCATCCTGTTGCTGCTGGCGTCGGTGTGGTGCTGGGCGATCATTTTCGAGAAACTCACCCGTCTCAAGAAGCTCAACGCCAAGGCCCAGGAATTCGAAAGCCAATTCTGGTCTGGCCAGAGCCTTGATGCGCTCTATCAGCAGATCGGCTCGCAGCCGCGCGATCCCATGAGCGCGGTGTTCGTCTCCGCCATGCGCGAATGGAAGCGCGCCTCCGAACGGGGCAGCCGGGGCTCGTCGCTGGCCAACACGTCGCTTTACGAGCGGATCGAACGGGTCATGCACATCACCGTCTCGCGCGAGATGGAGCGGGTGGAACGTTACATGACCTTCCTCGCTTCGACCGGTTCGACCGCGCCGTTCGTAGGCCTGTTCGGAACCGTGTGGGGCATCATGAATTCGTTCCAGTCCATCGCGGTGTCCAAGAACACCTCGCTGGCGGTGGTGGCCCCGGGCATTGCCGAGGCGCTGTTCGCCACCGCGCTGGGGCTGTTGGCCGCCATTCCGGCGGTGCTGGCCTACAACAAGATTTCCCGCGACCTGGAACGCTACACCGGCCGCCTGGAAGGCTTTGCCATCGAATTCTCCGCGATCCTGTCGCGCCAGATGGACGAGAAGGGGTAACACGCCATGGGGGCGACGCTGCACGGCGGCGGGGAACGCAAGGGCTTCGGCGCGCATCGTCGCCGCCGCCCCATGTCCGACATCAACGTCACGCCGTTCGTTGACGTGATGCTGGTGCTTTTGGTCATCTTCATGGTGACCGCGCCGCTGCTGACCGTTGGGGTGCCGGTGGACCTGCCCAAAACCAAGGCCAAGGCCATCCCCGGTTCCGACGAGCCGCTGGCCGTCAGCATCGACAAGCAGGGCCGCATTTTCGTTCAGGACACGGAAATGGAACTGGACGCGGTGGCCCCGCGGCTGAGCGCCATTTCCGGCAACAATCCAGACGTGCGCGTGTTCGTGCGCGGTGACGCCAGCGTGGGCTACGGCCGGGTGATGGAGGTCATGGGCGTGCTCAACGCCGCCGGTTTCTCCAAGGTGGCGCTGATCACCGACCAGGCCACGGGCGGCGACAAGTCGAACAAGACCAAGAAGAAGACCCGGTGAGGGGCGGCATTTGGCGCGCAATTTCATCCTGTCGATCCTGTTTCACGCCATCGTCGTCGCGGTGGCGTATTTCGGCTTGCCGTCTTTCCGCGACAGCGTGATCCTGGAACCGCTGCCCCTGTCGGTGGAACTGGTCACCGTCGCCGACGTGACCAACCTGCCGACCAAGCCCAAGGAACCGGAGCCCACGCCGAAAAAGGAAGAGAAACCCACCCCGCCGCCGGCGCCCGAGCCGCCCGCGCCCCCGCCGGGGCCGCAGGGGTCGGTCCAGGAACCGCCGGCCCCCGAACCCGAGCCCGAGGAGAGCAAGGCCGCGGTCCTGGTGACGCCGGAAACCAAGCCCAAGAAAGAGGCGAAACCCAAGCCGGAGCCCGAGGAGAAGCCGAAAAAAGCGGACAGCCCCAAGCGCGCGCCCACGCCCATACCGCCGCGCAAGCCCAAGGCGCCGGACAATTTTTCGTCGGTCCTGAAGACGCTCGAGGAACTGAAAAGCAAGCCCACGGAGCCCAAGGACGAGAAGAAGAAGCCCGACCCCACGCCCGAGCCGGACTTCGCCAAGATGATGGAAAACGCCCTGGAAAGCCCGCGCCAGCGCAGCGACGTGGGGCCGCAGCTGACCATCAGCGAAATCGATTTGGTGCGCCAGCAGATCCAGCGCTGCTGGAACCTTCCCGCCGGGGCCAAGGACGCGCACGAGATGGTGATCTCCATCCGCGTGCAACTGAACCCCGACGGAATGGTCAGTCAGGCCCAAATTCTCGATCAGGCGCGCGTGGGATCGGATCCGTTCTACCGCACCATGGCGGAAAGCGCGTTGCGCGCGGCCTTGAATCCGCGCTGCCAACCGTTCAAGCTGCCGCCAGAGAAATATGAACGCTGGAAGACCATGAAGCTCAACTTCGATCCCAAGGAAATGTTCGGCCTATGACGTTACAGCGCACCTATCACCGTTTCGCCCTCCTGATCGTTCTGACCGCTTGCGCCCTATGGGCCGCGCCGGCCCGCGCCGAATTGGAGATCGACATCACCCGGGGCGTGGCGGAACCCATGCCCATCGCGGTGACGAACTTTTTTGGCGAAAAGGACCGAGAACGGGACTTCGGAACCAACATCGCCGCCGTGGTCGCCGCCGACCTGGAACGATCCGGCCTGTTCACGCCCATCGACCAAAAGGCCTTCATCCAGTCGGTGGAAAGCCTCAAGGTTCTGCCGCGCTTCGGCGATTGGCGCATCATCAACGCCCAGGCCTTGGTCCAGGGCCGCGTCGAGATGACCATGGACGGGCGGCTGCGCGTGGAGTTCCGCCTGTGGGACGTGCTGGCGGAACAACAGATGGTGGGGTTGGCGTATTACAGCGTGCCGGGCAACTGGCGGCGCGTGGCGCACATCATTTCCGACGCCATCTACAAGCGCCTCACCGGCGAGGACGGCTACTTCGACACGCGCATCGTCTACATCGCCGAATCGGGACCCAAGACCAAGCGGCTCAAGCGTCTCGCCATCATGGACCAGGACGGCGAGAACCATCGCTTCCTCACCGACGGCGCGGACATGGTGCTGACGCCGCGCTTCTCGCCGACGCTTCAGGAAATCACCTACCTCAGCTATTACAGGGGCGTGCCGCGCGTCTACATCTTCAACATCGATAGCGGACGACAGGAAGTTTTGGGTGATTTTCCGGGCATGACCTTCGCGCCGCGCTTCTCGCCGGACGGCAAGTCGGTGATCTTCTCCATGGCGGAACGGGGCAACACCGAGGTTTTCGTCATGGACCTCGCCACCCGCAGGGTGCGCAAGCTGACCAGCCACAGCGCCATCGACACCTCGCCCAGCATGTCGCCGGACGGGCGGCGGGTGGTGTTCAACTCCGACCGTTCGGGCAGTCAGCAGCTTTACGTCATGAGCAGCGACGGTTCGGACGTGCAGCGCATCAGTTTCGGCAAGGGCAAGTACGCCACCCCCGTGTGGTCGCCGCGCGGCGATCTGATCGCGTTCACCCGTATTCACGACGGATTGTTCTATATCGGCGTGATGCGCCCGGACGGCAGCGGCGAACGGCTGATCACCCGGGGCTTCCTGGTCGAAGGGCCCACCTGGTCGCCCAACGGGCGCGTGTTGATGTTTTTCCGCCAGTACCCCAGCGACACCGCCGGAAGGGGGGGCAAGACCCGGGTTTACTCCATCGACATCACCGGTCACAACGAACGCGAGGTGATCACGCCGACCGATGCGTCGGACCCCGCATGGTCCCCCTTGATTCCGTAAGCGTAAAGCCCTATACTGCGCGCAGCAAAAATTAAAAGTTTCTATAGGGTCATACAGATTTGGTTAAGTAACGGGAAGGCGTCACGACCCCGGATGGGCGTGACACCCGGCCCCGTGAAGAGTGAACGTCCATATTGGCCGTTTGTTTCTATGGGAGATTTAAATGCGTTTTCAAGTACTGAGCCTGATTGCCGTTGTGGGCCTGGTAGCCGCGTGCTCCACCGCCCCGACCACTGAAACCGGTTCTGCCGCCGGCCAGGGTGCGGCGCAGACACAGATCACGCCGGGCTCCGCCGAAGACCTTCGGGTCAATGTCGGCGATCGCGTGTTCTTCGGTTTCGACATGTATAACCTCACCGACCAGGCGCGCGGCACCCTGCAAAAGCAGGCCGCGTGGCTGTCCACCCACTCTGGCGTCAACGTGATCATCGAAGGTCACTGCGACGAACGCGGCACCCGCGAATACAACTTGGCTCTCGGCGAACGCCGCGCCAACGCGGTGTCCGACTACATGGTCAGCCTGGGTGTGCCGTCCTCGCGCATCAGCACCATTTCGTACGGCAAGGAACGTCCGGAAGATCCGGCCTCCAACGAAATGGCGTGGTCCAAGAACCGCCGCGGCGTCACCGTCGTGAAGTAATGCCGATCCGGCATTAGCCGGTTGGAAACGCTTGGAACGCCCGCCTTTTCCGGTTATCCGGCAATAGGCGGGCGTTTCGCATGTTTGCGGGACGCGTCGGCTTTGACGGACTGCGGCGTTGTGCCCTATTTTCGCCCGAAAAGACGTTAAACTGCGTCCAGTGGGAATGACAAATCGGATTGGAAGCACGGACATGACGGTTTCAAGGGGTATTCTTTCCTTTCCGTCCGCCGTTTCGGCGGCCGTCGTGGCGGGTGTCGTCTTGATGTTGGCGAACGCCCCGGCCATGGCCCAGGGCGCGGACACGCAGGCGCTGCTCGACCGCATCGAACGGTTGGAGCGCGATATCCGCACGCTGAACCGTCAGCTGGCCCGCGCCCCCGGGGGCGGTCCCGCCGGGGGTGGCGCCGCCGCACCGGTGACCAGCCAGCCCATGGACGTCACGGACCTGTCCGGCGCGTCGGGCGGCGAGGGCGCGTTGGCGCGGCTCACCGTGCGCATGGACGCCCTGGAGCGGGACGTGCGCCAAGTCACGGGGATCGGCGAAAATCTCACTTGGCAAATCGATCAGTTGACCTCGCGCCTCGACAAACTGGCCGGGGACATCGATTATCGCCTGTCGCGGCTCGAAGGCTCGCAACCCGGTCAACTCGGCCAATCCCCCGCCCCCCAGGCCGCGCCGTCCCCGGGCGGCATGGACATGGCCGCTCCCGATCAGCAGCCGCGCATTCTGAAGAACGGCGCGGTGGACGCCACGTCCGTGCAGACGGGCGTTCTGGGCAGCATGTCGAAGACCAAAATGGACACCATGATGCCGGAGATGACCGCGAAGGGGCGGGACGCGGAGGGCGCCACGCCCGCGCCCGCGTCGACGGACCCGGCGGCCAAGCCTGCCTCCGTGCTGCCCGAGGGCACGTCCGGCGAACAGTACGACCACGCCTTTTCGCTGGTGCGTCAGCGCCGGTATGACGACGCCGAGGCCGCGCTCAAGGCGTTCATCAACGCGCATGGCGGGGACCCGCTGGCAAGCAATGCGCGCTATTGGCTGGGCGAGACCCATTACGTACGCAAACAGTACCTGGAAGCCGCCCAAACCTTCTTCGAGAGCTACAAGGACGCGCCGAAGGGCCCCAAGGCCCAGGACAGCCTGTTGAAATTGGGCATGAGCATGGGAGCCCTGGACAAGGCCGACGAAGCCTGCGCCACCTTCTCCAAGCTGCGCTCGGAGTTTAGCGGGAACATGCGCGAGTCCATCGAGCGCCTTCTCGTCAAGGAAACCCAGCGCCTCAAGTGCAAGTAACCGGAGGCCGGGATGTCCGCCCAGCCCATTTCCCGCGCCGAGTTCGCCGTCCAGATGGCGGCGGGCGGCGTGACGGATGGCGTGGCCAGGGTGGCCGTGGCGGTTTCCGGCGGCGCCGACAGCATGGCTTTGGCGCTGCTGGCGCGCGACTGGGCCGAAAAGCGGGGCGCACTCGTTCACGTCCTGACCGTGGACCACGGCCTGCGACCCGAATCCCGGCGGGAGGCCGAACAGGTGTCGGCCTGGCTCGGGCCGCTTGGGCTCGACGTTCACATCCTGACATGGCGCAACCCCGAACCCCATGCGGGCGGCGTTCAGGCGCGCGCCCGCGAAGCCCGCTACGCCCTCATCACCGGCTGGTGTCGAACGCGGGGCGTGGACACGGTGTTGGCGGCGCACCACCGCGAAGACCAGGCGGAAACGGTTCTGATGCGCCTGCGCAAGGGCACGGGGCTTTTGGGGTTGGCGGCGATGCCCGCGCGGCGCCCGTTGGGCGAAGGCGTGACGCTGGTTCGTCCGCTCCTGGACACGCCCAAGGCGCGGCTGCGCGCAACCCTGCGCGCCGCCGGTCAGGACTGGATCGAAGATCCGTCCAACCGCGATGGCAAGTTTGAACGAGTCCGCGCCCGCGCCCTTCTGGCCGGACTGGCGGACGAAGGCGTGACGCCGGACCGTCTCGCCCGCGCCGCCCGCGCCGCCGGGTATCTGCGCCGGGTCCTGGAAGCCGAAGCGGACGACGTGTTGGAGCGCGCGGTGACGCGCGGCTCGCCTCCGGTGTTGGACCGCGCCGTTTTTTTCGCCGCCCACGAGGTCGTGCGGGAAATCGCGCTGGGCCGCCTTCTGGCGCGGATCGGGGGCGACGGCTATCCGCCCCGGCGGGTCAAAATGGCGCGGCTCGCACACTGGATGGCGGATCAGGATGGCCGTCCCGGCGATGCGCGGACGCTGGCGGGATGCTTGGTCCGGCGGCGGCGGAACGGCTTTGCGGTGCGGCCCGCCCCGCCCCGCGGGACCGCGAGATAGGGAAGTTTTTTCCCCCGCCGCCCTTGTCCGGACGAGCGGCAGGGCTTACATCCATTCCGGCGCGCCCCGGTTTTGTGCAAAAATGATCCCGGGTCCGCCGAAAGTGTTGAGATGCGGCGAATTTCGGTCATTATGTTGAGGCGCAAGACGCGCCAAGCGCCGCGCAACGGACATTCGGCCCCAAGGCCGATCTGAGAGATAGGACCCCGACCTTGAATTTCAGCAGGAACATCGTTTTCTGGATCGTCATCGGCTTTTTGCTGTTCGCCTTGTTCAACCTGTTTCAGGGCTCGCAACAGCACGCGAACCAACGCGGGCTCGCGTATTCCGAATTCCTCACCGCCGTGAAGGCTGGGGAAGTCGGTCAGGTCACCATCAAGACCGGCACGGCGGGCAACGCCATTTCCGGCATGATGAGCGACGGGCAGCCCTTCGCCACATTCGCCCCGGACGATCCGGCGCTGGTGTCGACGCTGAGCGAGCACAATGTGCGCATTCAGGCCAAGCCGGCCGACGACGGTCAGTTCACCTTGATGGGCGTTCTGGTGTCGTGGTTCCCGTTCCTGATCCTGATCGCGGTGTGGATTTTCCTGTTCAAGCAGATGCAGGGCGGCGCGGGCGGCAAGGCCATGGGCTTCGGCAAGTCCAAGGCCAAGCTGCTGACGGAAAAGCAGGGCCGCGTCACGTTCGAGGACGTCGCCGGCATCGACGAAGCCAAGCAGGAGCTTGAGGAAATCGTCGAGTTCCTGAAAGACCCGCACAAGTTCCAGCGGCTCGGCGGCAAGATCCCCAAGGGCTGCCTGCTGGTCGGCCCTCCGGGCACCGGCAAGACGCTGCTGGCGCGCGCCATCGCGGGCGAGGCCAACGTGCCGTTCTTCACCATCTCCGGCTCCGATTTCGTGGAAATGTTCGTCGGCGTCGGCGCGTCGCGCGTGCGCGACATGTTCGAACAGGGTAAGAAGAACGCGCCCTGCATCATCTTCATCGACGAAATCGACGCGGTCGGCCGCCATCGCGGCGCGGGCCTGGGCGGCGGCAACGACGAACGCGAACAGACGCTCAACCAGTTGCTGGTGGAAATGGACGGCTTCGAATCCAACGAAGGCGTGATCCTGATCGCCGCCACCAACCGCCCGGACGTTCTCGACCCGGCGCTGCTGCGCCCCGGCCGTTTCGACCGTCAGGTCACCGTCCCCAATCCCGACATCCTGGGCCGCGAAAAGATCCTCAAGGTGCACATGGGCAAGGTGCCGCTGGCCCCCGACGTGGAGGCCCGCACCATCGCGCGCGGCACGCCGGGCTTTTCCGGCGCGGACCTCGCCAACCTGGTGAACGAGGCGGCGTTGCTGGCCGCGCGCGCGGGCAAGCGCGTCGTCACCATGTCGGACTTCGAATCCGCCAAGGACAAGGTCATGATGGGCACCGAGCGGCGCTCCATGGTCATGTCGGACGAGGAAAAGAAGCTCACCGCCTATCATGAGGCCGGACATGCCCTGGTTGGCATCCACATGCCCAAGTCCGACCCGTTGCACAAGGTCACCATCATCCCGCGCGGGCGCGCGCTGGGCGTGACCATGAACCTTCCCGAACGCGACCAGTACACGTTCTCGCGTCTGCAACTGGAATCCCGTCTCGCCATGATGTTCGGCGGACGCATGGCGGAAGAACTGGTGTTCGGCGTCGAGAACGTCACCACCGGCGCCGGCAACGACATCCAGCAGGCCACCAACATGGCCCGGCGCATGGTTACCGAGTTCGGCTTTTCCGAAAAGCTTGGCCGGTTGCGTTACACCGACAACGACGAAGAAATCTTCCTCGGCCACAGCGTGACCCAGCACAAGAACGTGTCCGAGGGAACGGCGAACCTGATCGACCAGGAGATTCGCCGTTTGATCGACGATGCCGAAAGCCATGCGCGGCGCATCCTCACCGATCATATGGATCAGTTGGAGGCCATCACCCAGGCGTTGCTGGAATACGAAACGCTGAACGGCGACGAGGTCCGCGACATCATCGCCGGCAAGGGGATTCATCGCCCCGACCCGGACGAAACGCCCAAGGACGGCGGGCGCAAGGCCTCGGTCCCCACATCCGGCAAGGGCGCGGGGCTGGGCAAGGACAAGGACAAGAAAGAGGGTTCCGGCGGTCTGGACGCCGAACCCCTTCCCGAAGGATGAGCCCCATGGGGCTGACCTGACGAAACGTTAGCGAAGCCCCGTCCTCATCGGCGGGGCTTTGTTTTGAGTTCTGAGAGGGGAACGTCATGACCAAGGCTTTCGCGGGTTTGCCGCTCGTCCGTCCGCTCATCATGGGCATCGTCAACGCGACGCCGGACAGTTTCTCCGACGGCGGAGAGGCGTTTTGCGAAGACGACGCCGTGGCCAAAGGTCTGCGCATGATTGACGAGGGCGCGGACATCATCGACGTCGGCGGCGAAAGCACCCGTCCCGGCGCCGAGCCGGTCGGCATCGAGGATGAACTGCGCCGCACCATTCCCGTGGTCAGGCGCTTGAGCGAGGCCGGGGTTCTGGTGTCCATCGACACCCGCCACGCCGTCGTGATGGAAGCCGCACTGGCCGCCGGGGCGGAGATCGTCAACGACGTTTCGGCGCTGACCCACGATCCGCGTTCCATCGACGTGGTGGCCAATTCCGAGGCGTCGGTGGTGCTGATGCACATGCAAGGCGCGCCCGCGACCATGCAGAACGCCCCCGAATACGACGACGTGACCAAGGAAGTCGTCGATTATCTGTGCAACCGGGTGCGCGCGTGCGAAGCGGCGGGAATCCGGCGCAACCGCATCGCCATCGACCCCGGCATCGGGTTCGGCAAGACCATGTCGCACAACCTCGACATCCTCAAACGCCTGAAGGAGTTTTCCGCCGTTGGCGTGCCGGTGTTGCTGGGCGTGTCGCGCAAAAGCTTCATCGGCGCGGTGGTGGGGGAAAGGGACCCGCGAAAGCGCGTCGCCGGTTCCATCGCCGCGGCGCTGGCCGGGGTGACGCGCGGGGCCAACATCCTGCGCGTCCACGACGTCGCCGAAACCCACCAAGCCCTGGCGGTGTGGGACGTGATCAATGCGAACGTGTGACGGACCATATCCGGAACCTTTCAACGCCATGGGGAACAAAACTTTCCGACCGGCCTGGACCCGTCATTTGCACTAGGCGGTATGTTTGGCGGTCTGGTATGCTCTCCTCTCGTTCATGTGCTCCAAACACGGAAATCGGAAAATGCTCCATCGAATTTTCAAGGCCCTTGCGGTGGTCGTGGGCATCGCCTCCCTGGGGCCGTGGCATGCGGCGGCGGCCGGCGATGCGTTGTCGTTCGGGGTGCTGTCCCAGCGCAGCGCCGTGCTTACCGCCCAATACTGGAACCCGGTTCTGGAGTACGTAAAGGCCAAGACCGGGACCGCCCTGGCGCTCAAGGTTGCGCGCACCGCTCCGGAATCCAACGAAAGCATCAAGGCGGGGGGGTACGACTTCGTCTATTCCAACACCATCTTTCAACCGGCCATGGCGGACGCGGGTTACCGGGTCATTCTGCGGCCGCGCACCGAAGCCATCGCCAGCCACATCGTGACGCTGGAGGATTCGCCGATCACCTCGCTCAAGGACCTGGACGGCAAGGTGGTGGGCTTTCCGTCCCTGGCCGCGTTCGTCGGCTATGCCGTGCCCATGGACCACCTGATGCGCGAAGGGATTTCCGTGACCCCGGTGTTCGGCGGAAACCAGGAAGGCATCATGGGCCAGTTGAAAGTCGGCAAGGTCATCGCCGCCGCCGTCAACAGCCAGGTGATGCGCGCCTTCGCCGCGCGCGAGGGGGTCCGTTACCGCATCCTGTGGGGGTCCGAACCGTTCAACAATTTGCCGATTTCCGTCCATCCCAGCGTGCCGGGCGATGTCGCCGAAGCGGTGCGCACGGCGATCGCCGACATGGCCACGGACCCGGAAGGCATGCGCATTCTTGAGGAAACGGGAAAATTGGTCGGGCAGAAACCGCCTTACGGATTCCTGCCGAGCAGCCCGGACGACTATGCCAACTACGTGGAGTTCTATCGGACCACGCTGGTCAAGGACATCAAATAGCCGATGGCTCAATTCCGTTCGCCGAGCTGGAACCGACTGCCGTTTGTTGTCAGGCTGATGGTGACGGCGACGATCGCCCTTCTGGTCGCGGGGGCGGCGATGCTGTTTTTCTCCGCGCGCCAGGACGCCGAGGACGCGCGCAGCGATCTTGCCGGACAATTGCAGGCGGAACGTGAAACGTTGCCCGCGGCCGTGGCCGAGGTCGTCGTGATCGGGGATTTCTCGACCTTGCAGCAAATCCTCGACCGGTACGTCGGACGCCAGTCCATGGCGTCCATCCGGTTTCAGGACGCCTCGGGCGTTACGCTGGAAAGCGTCGATGCGCCCATCACGCCCGTTGCGCCCGCCTGGTTCGCGTCCTGGATGGATCTCGCGGACGTGTCCGGGACCGCGGCCGTGGTTGTCGGCGGCCATCTTTATGGCGAAGTGGCGCTGACGCTGACGGCCCAGGGCGCGGTGAACCGGGTGTGGCGGCGTTTGCTCAACCACCTCGCCATTCTTGCGCTGGCCATCGGCATCGACTTTTTGGGCATTTGGCTGGTGCTGCGCCAGGGGCTCGCGCCGCTTTCACGCTTGCAGGACGGCGCGCGCGCCCTGGCCGAAGGGGATATGGCTAAACGCATTGCGCCGGAAGGCAGCCCCGAGATGCGCCGCCTCATCACCGCCTTCAACGACATGGCCGAGGCCACGCAACGAAGCCAGGACAGGTTGGTCCGGGCCAGGGACGACGCGGAAATCGCCAGCAAGGCCAAATCCAAGTTTCTGTCTTCCATGAGCCATGAATTGCGCACGCCCCTGAATTCCATTCTCGGGTTCGCCCAGGTCCTGGACTTCGACCGCAGGCAGCCCTTGAACGCCGATCAAAAAGTATCGGTCGATCACATCATGCGGGCGGGACAGCAATTGCTGGAATTGATCGAACAGGTGTTGGATCTGGCGCGCATCGAATCGGGGCGCATGACCATTTCCATCGAAGATGTCGTGGTGGATTCGGCGGCTCGGGAATGCATCCAACTGACCCAGCCCCATGCGGACGATCAGGACATCACGGTGCTGAACGAGATCGATCCCCGAATGGCGGTGCGGGCGGACTGGAAATGCCTGAGACAGGTCCTTCTGAATCTGGTGTCCAACGGGATCAAGTACAACAGAAAGGGTGGCCGGTTGACCCTGCGGTCCAGCCCGTCCGGGCCGGGCTGGGGCAGGATTTCCGTCATCGATACCGGGGAAGGCATTCCCGAGGATCTCAGGGACGGCCTGTTCGAACCTTTCAACCGTCTGGGCAAGGAAGGTTCGGACGTCATGGGCACCGGCATCGGGTTGACGGTCAGCCGGGAACTGACCGAGGCGATGGGCGGGCGCATCGGTTACGCCAGCGCCGTCGGCGAAGGCAGCACGTTCTGGATCGAACTGCCGTTGGCGTAAAAGACCCAACGCGAAAAGCACCGCCGGGCGGCGGGGCCTTTCGTTGCGCGTGCGGGCGCGATCAGTACAGATATTCGATCTGGTCGTTGACGAAGGTGTAGCGCGGTTGCTTGTACCAGCCGTACAGCAACGACTGGCGCGGTTCCTTGTGGACCTTCGACTGGAAGACCTTCAATTCGCCGGTCTTGTCGTTCATCCAGAAATCCAGGTCGTACACCTTGTCCGGTTCGTCCACTACGTGGAAATCGGTGCAGGCGAAGTACACGTCCTCTCCGATTTGACGCACCGGGTCGTGAATGGTGACGAATCTCAGCGCCAGCATTTCGCCGGTTTTGTCGTCCTGCATTTGGAACACGCCGTCGCCGTCCGCGGTGGCCTCGATGTGCTTCACCATCGTCGACTTGATGTCGTCGGCGTAATACTGGGGCTGGTCCCCGTCCGCGAGGGCCGGGGCGCCGGTCAGCAAGACGCCGACGGACCCGGCAATCGCCAAGGTCCGCCACGTCCATCGCGTCATCGCCGACATGCCTTACTTCAACGGTTTGCCGCCGTGCTCGCTGGCCTTTTTGGCCTGTTCGCCGGCTTTGTCCTTCATTGCCTTGGCATCCTTCTGGGACGCTTCCTTGGCTTTCGTCACCGCTTCCTGGGCTTTTTCGGACGCCTGCGGGGCGGGCATCTGCGCCTTCACGGGCTTTCCGCCGTGTTCGGCGGCGAAAGCGGAGAGCGGGGCGATGACGAACAGCGGGATCAAAAACTTCTTCATGGTCAGAACTCCTCGGTTTTGGTTGGGAAAACGGGTCAATCCGGCAGGCCGGTGTTGCGGCGCATGAAGGGCTCCGCGAACCATGCCCTGTACGAAAGCGTCAGGTCGCGCGCCTCGGGCAGGCCGATGGCTTCGGAATTCAATTGCGCGCGTGGGATCATGCGGTAGGTGCCAAACAGCGGGTCCCAGAAACTGAAAATGGTCGAGTAGTTGGCGTGGCCGTAGGCGCGCTCCACCGCATGGTGCGAGGTGTGAAAACGCGGCGTCACGACGACGCGCCGCAGCCAGCGATCGATGGGCGCGGGCAGGTCGATGTTGGAATGGTGGAATTGCGCGCACAGGCTGATCAGCCCTTCGAACACGAACCACGCCATGGCCGACGGGCCCCAGATCAGCACCCACGACGCCTTGGCGAACGCGGACAGGAACAACTCGCCCGGATGGAAGCGGAGCGCGGTCGAGACGTCCATTTCGCTGTCGTGGTGATGGGCCTTGTGAAAGCGCCACAGCAACGGGATCACGTGGTTCGCGCGGTGCCAGAAATAATCGAACAGGTCGAGCGCGATCAGCGACACCACGACTTCCTGCCAGTCGTGCAGGCCCAGCCACCGGGCGACGCCCCATCCCTGTTCCTCCACATGAACGATCCACAGCAAAAGCGGCACGTAGATCAGGATGCGCACAAGAACGGTATTCACCGCCGCAAGCGAGGCATGAAAGAACAGCCTTTTGGCGCGGCCGGTTTGCCAGGGCCGCGCGGGAAACACCGTTTCCAGCAACAGAAACAGGGACAGTCCGCCGAGAAATACCGCCAAGCGTCCACCGTCGAGGTCGAGTTCCATGCTACAATCCGATTGCTTCCCGGGACGTCGGTCCCGCTTCCGTGCGATTCGTCGCGGCGCAAATTTTATCCCGATTTTCGGATATATGGGGTAAAAAAGGGAATTCTCAATCAAATCGGCCATCAAACACATCATGACCCGTAAACTTTTCGGCACCGACGGCATTCGCGGAACCGCCAACACCCATCCCATGACCGCCATGACCGCCCTGATGGTGGGGCAGGCGGCGGCCTTGCACTTTCGCCGCGGCGACCATCGCCACCGGGTGGTGATCGGCAAGGACACGCGGCTTTCGGGCTACATGCTGGAAACGGCGCTGACGTCGGGGTTCGTGTCGTGCGGCATGGACGTGATCCTGGCCGGTCCGGTGCCGACCCCGGCGGTGGCGATGTTGACCCGGTCGCTGCGCGCCGATTTCGGCGTGATGATTTCCGCGTCCCACAATCCCTATCAGGACAATGGCATCAAGTTTTTCGGCCCCGACGGCTTCAAGCTGTCCGACGACGTGGAGCGCGAGATCGAAGAGCGCATGGCCACGGACATGTCCGGCGACCTCGCGCCGGCGGACAAGATCGGCCGCGCGCGGCGTCTCGACGACGTGGTCGGGCGCTACACCGAATTCGTCAAGCAGACCTTTCCCAAGGGCACGACCCTGGACGGCCTCAAGGTGGTTCTCGACTGCGCCAACGGCGCGGCCTACAAGGTCGCGCCCGAAGTCCTGTGGGAACTGGGCGCGGAGGTGGTCAAGATCGGGGTTGAGCCCAACGGCTTCAACATCAACGCCGGATGCGGTTCCACCGCGACGGAAACGATGCAGACCGCCGTGGTCACCCACGGCGCGGACATCGGCATTGCGTTGGATGGGGATGCCGACCGGGTGCTGATTTCCGACGAAACGGGTCGGCTGGTGGACGGCGATCAGCTGATGGGGCTGGTGGCGACGCATTTGCACCGCACGGGCAATTTGCGCGGCGGTTCCGTGGTGGCGACGGTGATGTCTAACATGGGCCTGGAAAAGTATTTGAAGGGCCATGGCCTGGGCCTGTTGCGCACCCCCGTGGGCGACCGTTACGTGGTCGAGGAAATGCGCCGCACCGGCTGCAACCTCGGCGGCGAGCAGTCGGGGCACATCGTGCTGGGCGACCACGCCACCACCGGCGACGGCTTGGTGGCGGCGTTGCAGGTCTTGGCGGTTCTGGTGTCGAACGGCAAGCCGGCGTCGGAAATCTGCGACCTGTTCGACCCGTTCCCGCAGGTGCTGAAGAACGTCCGCTTCCAGGGTGCGTCGCCGTTGGAACGCGAAGATATCCGGTCCGCCATTCTGGACGCTGAAAACCGCCTGGCGGGCACGGGGCGGGTGCTGATTCGCAAATCCGGAACCGAACCCCTGATCCGCGTGATGGCGGAAGGCGAGGACGAAGCCCTGGTCAACACCGTGGTGAACGATCTGGTGGGCCTCATCGCCGGGGCTGCCGAGTGATGAAGGGCCGCGTCCTCATCATCGCGGGATCCGACAGCGGCGGCGGCGCGGGCATTCAGGCCGACATCAAGGCGGTCACCGCGCTGGGCGGCTTCGCCATGACCGCCATCACCGCGCTGACGGCGCAGAACACCCAGGGCGTCCACGCCATCTTTGAGGTTCCCGAGGATTTCATCGCCCGCCAGATCGAGGTGGTGCTCGCCGACATCGGCGCGGATGCCGTGAAGATCGGCATGCTGCATCGCGCCCCGGTGATTTTGAGCGTGGCGGACGCGTTGGCGCGCCTGGCCCCGGACGTGCCGGTGGTCCTTGATCCGGTGATGATCGCCAAGGGCGGACATGCCCTTCTGGAAGCCGACGCCATGGCCGCGCTGGAAGAGACGTTGTTGCCGCGCGCGGCGTTGCTGACGCCGAACGTGCCGGAAGCCGAGGCGCTCACCGGCATCAAGATCGACGGCCCCGCCGACTTCCCCCGCGTCGGGCGCGCGCTGATGGGCATGGGGGCCGAGGCGGCGTTGATCAAGGGCGGGCACCTGGACGGCGCGATCGTCACCGACACCCTGATCGTCGAGGGCGAGGTCGTGGCGCAATTCTCCGACCCCCGGATCGTGTCGCGTCATACCCACGGCACCGGCTGCACGCTGGCCTCCGCCATCGCCTGCGGCATCGCCCAGGGGCTTGAATTGCAGGACGCCGTGGCCCGCGCGCGCGCCTACGTGCGCCAAGCCATCCTCACCGCCCCCGGCTTCGGCCAGGGTCACGGTCCGCTCAACCACGCCCATACGGTGCGCGATTTCACCGCGTCCTGAGTCGGGGAACCGCACAACGGCCGCGCACGGTTGTGCTGAAATGTTGAGTATTTCTCCAGGCCGCATACCCTAAAAATGTAACGGTTCGTTGAATCCGCTGGTCGGGCGAACGCTGCAACGCTGCGGTTTTCACGGGCTTCCCGCCCGGAATGCGCGGCGTTTTCGCATCCGGGGGGGCGGTCACGCTCGGGACCGGGTGGCCGACCGGTGACTGCGCAGCTCTAAAGTCTGTCCGCAAACAAGCTTTGCATACGTATGAATGCTTAGTGTATCCTGGGCACCGGGCAAACCTATCCTTGTGGAGAAGGACGATGAGCATGTTTAAGACTACAAAACCATATGGCGTCGCGGTGGCGTTGGCGTGGTCGCTGGCGGCGCCGTTCGGTGCGGGGGCGCAGGATGCCCGGAACTTCACCATCGGCACGGGAAGCGTCGCCGGTGTGTATTTCCCGGTGGGACAGGCCATTTGCGGCGTCGTCAACGCCGGTTCGGACCGTCACGGTTATCATTGCGAGGCCGTCAACAGCGGCGGTTCCGCCGACAACATCAAGGCCATCCAATCCGGCGAACGCCAGTTCGGCATCGCGCAGTCCGACGTCCAGTTCTTCGCCGCCAAGGGCTACGGCCCGTTCAAGGCCGCGGGGCCGGACGGCAAGCTGCGCGAGGTGCTGGCCTTGTACACCGAAAGTTTCGTGGTGGTGGCGCGGGACGGATCGGACATCAAGCGTCTGGACGACCTGAAGGGCAAGCGCGTCAACATCGGCAACCCCGGATCGGGACAGCGCGTCAACATGGAATTGGTGATGGCCGCCAAGGGGTGGGGGGCGGACGCCTTCGCCCAGGTGACGGAACTGGACGCGAAAACCCAGGCTCAGGCTCTGTGCAAGGGGGAAATCGACGCCTTCGTCTTCGTCGCGGGCCATCCCAACGAAGCGTTGCGCCACACCATCGCGGATTGCAAGGCCCACCTCGTCGAAGTGTGGGGGCCGGAAATCGAATCCCAGATCGCCCGCTTTCCCTATTACAGGGCCGTCAGTATTTCCGACCAAACCTATCCCGGCATGAAAAGCGCGCTCAGAACCTTCGGCGTCACCGCTTCGCTGGTGACCTCCGCCGATGCGTCCGAGGACTTGGTGCATGACGTGGTGATGTCGGTGATCAGCAAATTCACCGACTTCAAGTTTTCCAACCGCGCGCTGTTCGAGCTGACGCCCGGCGAAATGGTGCCCAGCGGCGACACGCCGCCGCCCCACCCCGGCTCGCTCAAATATTTCAAGCAATCCACGGACCTGCACAAGGCCATGGAAGTCAAACCGGGGAAGCGGCGCTAACGCCGACCGGGCGTTGATCGCTCGGGCCCTGGAATGCCGAGGGCGGGGGGCGTGACCCGCGGCCTGCTGCTTTGTCTGGTGGACGCCTCCGCCCGCGAGGCGTTCTCGGGCGATCCTGTGTGCCGCATCTCAAGGGGGGAATCCGTCGGCCCCGAATTCGTCATTGTCCAAAACTCGGCTCAACCTATTGAGATTGCTGGTCAGCGTGCTATGCTGGTGGGGACGAGAGGATAACGCCAACAGCGCCAGAGACGGAACATGCCCAAAACGATCGCCCTGATTGCCGCTTTTCTGATGACTGCCCTTGTGTGGGGCGGGGATGCCCGAGCCCAGTTGCCGGGCGATGATTCCCACATCCAGTTGAAGCACATCATGGCGCCGTCATTGGTCAAGCCGGGCAGTCCGGCCACCCGCATCCGTCCCCTGACCCCGATCATGACGGTGCCCAAGGCCGAGGACGTTCCCTTCGTCTGTCAACGCGCCCCGCGCGCGGCCGAGGCGATCTTGAACTATTTCTACAAGAACCCCGCGCCGGTGACGAAGAAGGGCGAGTTGGACGTCAAGACGCTGGACGACAACCATCGCCTGGTGGCCGCCCACGTCAACCGGGCGTTCGGCAAGCCGATCGTGAGCGAGGTCTATTTCATCGAAGGCGGCAAGTCGTTCGGTTCCGGCATGATGGGCCGCCTGCCGTTCGCCCAGTCGCAAGGGTGCGGCCGGGTGATGGAAGAGTACGAGAAACGTCTCAAGGAAGCGCTTGGCGAGGGTGAGGGCGGTCAATGATCCGCGGGTTGTGCGAATCGCGACAAGACCCTGGATTTCCGGAAAGAAATCATTAAAGATCAGGCATTAGGGTTATTCCATCGGCGCGCGTGGGTCGCGGGCCGGGGAAACTCCGGCTGAACTGTCCGGGAAAGGGGGCTCGAAGTGTATCGCGACATCCTGCGCTTGGCCGTGGTGGCGATGGGGGTTTCCGGCATCGCCGGTTGCGCCGCCGTCGAAGACAGCCAGTTCCTTCAGGAATCCTTCTGGACGGCGAAAAACCAGCTGGCCGAAGACAACGATCAAGCGGAACTGGGGCTGGCCGAGCTTGCCAAGGGCAACAACGTCAAGGCCCACCAGCATTTCGACACGGCCCTGAAGATGGTGCCGACCGACGCCCTTGCGCTCTACGGCATGGCGCTTCTGTACCAGAACACCGGCCAGCCGACCCGGGCCCGTGAACTGTACGAGCAGATCCTCGCCATCCAGCCGCCGCCCACGGATCAGTTGCTGGTGTGGGCGGGCAAGGAAACCCAGCCGGTCGTGGAGCTTGCCAACGTCAACGTTCAGCTTTTGGAAGGCGGCGGCGCGGGCGCGCCGGCCGCCGCCCCGATGCGCGAACCCGTGGCGGGCTACGGCGCGCCTGCCCGCGCGTCGATGCAGCCGGTGACCATGGCGTCGTCCCCTGGTTCGAAGTGGGCGCCGGAACCCGCCGAAGCCGAGCCCATGTTTCAGGACGAGGATCTCAACATCGTCGCCCGGTTCAAGGCGCTGCGCGCGTTGCTCGATCAGGGCCTGATCACCCAGGAGGAATTCAAGACCCGACGCCAAATGAACGTGGGCGCGCTGCTGCCCATGACGTCGCGTCCGCCCGCGACGGGACTTGGCCGCGCCGTGCCGCCGGTGGAGCAGATTTCCAGCCGTCTCAACGCCATCGGACGGGCGTTGGAGATGCGCGCGCTCACCCCGACCCAGCACCTGGCGGAACGCAGCATGATTCTCGACGCCCTGATGCCGGAACGCCCAAGCTCGGTGCAAAATCCACCCGCGCCGCCGCGCGGCCTGATGGCGGCCGCCGACGCGGTGCGCAGACTTGAGATGCTCAAGGAAGCCGACATGATCACGTCGGACGAATACACCAAGGAACGCGCCGCGATCGAAGGCTCGATGCAGCCGGCGGCGGGACCGCAGCATTCGATGGACCAGCCGGCGGGCGGCCCCCAGGCGCTGGGCGGCGGCGGTCATGACGACGTCAAGGGCTTCCAACCGGGCGTGCACTTGGCCTCGTTCCGCCAGCAAAAAGCCGCCGAGCAGGGGTGGGAAGACATCAAACGGCGGTTCAAGTCGCTGGTGGGCGCCATGCAGCACCGCATCGAACGGGTCGATCTGGGCGGCGGCAAGGGCGTGTTCTATCGTCTCAAGGCCGGCCCCCTGCCCAGCAACGCCGCCGCGAAGTCGCTTTGCGGGAAGCTCAAGGCCAGCCGCCAGTATTGCGAACCGACAACCATCCATTTCGGCTGACGGCGGGGAACGGACGAACGCAAACGGCGGCCATGGGCCGCCGTTTCGGTTTTGGGTTGCGGGGGAGACGGGCCGTCAGTTCATCCTGGGCGCGGAACCGGCGCGAGGAGAAACCGTCAGCGTCACCTTGGATTCGCCCCTCAGCGCCAACTTCACGGGTTCGATCTGGATCGACAGCACGCGGCCCTGGCGTTCGTATGTGAGAACGCTGACCGGCGCGCGCACCGAGGTGACCTCCTGCCAGCCGAACGCGCCGAGTTCCTGTTTGTAGAAATCGAACATGGCGTCGCCGTTGAACGTGGCGTCCAGCCCAAGCTGTCCATACCAGGTTTCCCCGCCGCCGAACACCAACGTGCGCTGGGCGTCCATTTTGGCCCCGGTCGGCACGGGGATGTCGGGAAACCGGTTGAACGACGGTTCGGGTTGGGCCGCCTTTGCGCCCGTTGCGCCCGCCGCGTCCGGATTGGTGTTGGGCGAAAGGGCGGAGCCCTGCGGAGCGCAGGCCGCCAGCGTCAAAACGGCGAGCGCCGACAGGGAGAGATTCGCGAAGGTTCCGTGTCTCATGGGCAATCCAATACCAAAATTACGTCCGATCCTGGAAAACGATACCGTAAAACCCTATATCAAGCGAACCGCCGGGTCCATGCACAGGGCGGAATCATAAATTGTGGCTCTTCGACGCGGCAAGTGGAATTCAAGACGTCACGTAGGCCGTGATCGGCTACCCTTTGTCGGCATTGATACTCGGTCAACGTCTTGTGGCTGGACGGCTTGCACCCGAAGATGAAACTGCC
>JADGBG010000197.1 GCA_015231605.1 Alphaproteobacteria bacterium
CCCGCGCCGGCCGGCCGGCCAGCGCGGCGGTCATGAAGTCTTTCCACAGGCGCGCCGGGAACGAGCCGCCGGTCACCCCCTTCATGGGCGTTCCGTTGTCATTGCCCATCCACACCCCGGCGATGAGGTCTGGGGTGTAGCCCACGAACAGGGCGTCCCTGTGATCCTGCGAGGTGCCGGTCTTGCCCGCCGCCGGGCGGTCCAGCTTGGCCGCCCGTCCGGTGCCGTCGGGATGGTCGATGACGGCGCTGAGCATGGCGTTGATCGCCCCGGCATGGCCCGCCGGAATGACCCGTCCCGGCCCGCCGCCGGAACGCACGTACAAGGGCTTGCCCGCCGCGTCCTGAATTTCCGTGATGGCGTAGGGCCACACCCCGTCGCCGCCGGTGGCGAACGCGCCGTAGGCCGCCGTCAGCTCCAACAGCGTCATTTCGCTCACCCCCAGCGCCAGCGACGGGGCGGCGGTGAGATCCGACGTCACCCCCAGCTTGCGCGCCACCGCCTGAACCCGCCCGCGCCCGGCGCGTTCCGCCACCTTCACCGCCACCGTGTTGACGGATCGCGCCATGGCTTCGGTCAGCGTGATGGGGCCGAGAAATTCGTTCTTGAAGTTGCTGGGCCGCCAGCCGTCCACGTCGACCGGTTCGTCGGTCAGCTTGGTTTCCGGGGTGAGGCCCGCGTCCAGTCCCGCCAGGTACACCATCGGCTTGAACGCCGAGCCCGGCTGGCGCTTGGCCTGGACCACGCGGTTGTATTGGCTTTCGCCGTAATCGCGTCCGCCCACCAGGGCCACCACCGCGCCGTCGGGGGCGAGCGCCACCAGGGCGGCCTCCGAGGCGCCGCGCTTGTCCGCCGTCCCGCCGGGCTTCATCATGCGCTCCACGGCGCGCTCGGCGGCGCGCTGCTTGGCCGGGTCGATGGTGACGAACACCGTCAAGTCGCGGTCGATGGTGACGAAATCGGGAACCTGCGCGAACGCCCAGTCGGCGAAGTGCTGGGCCATGGGGCCGCCGTCGGTCCGTTCGCCGCGGACGCGGGCGGCGTCCCGGAGGGCGCGCTTGGCGTCCTCGTCCCCCAGATGGCCCGCCGCCACCATGTTGTCCAACACCTGGGCGGCGCGTTTCTTGGCGCGTTCCAGGTTGGAGAACGGATTGTAGCTGTTGGGGCCCTTGAGCATTCCCGCCAGCATGGCGCTTTGATAGATCGACAGGTTGCGGGGCGAGACGTCGAAATAATAGCGCGCCGCCGCGTCCACGCCGTACACACCCCGCCCGAAATAGACCCGGTTGAGGTAGATGGTGAAGATTTCGTCCTTGGTGAACTTGGCTTCCAGCCACAGCGCCAGGGCCAGTTCCTGGAGTTTGCGCTTGATGGTGCGGTCCGGGGTGAGGAACAGGTTCTTGGCCGCCTGCTGGGTCAGGGTCGAGCCGCCCTGGCGGATGCCGCCGGCCCGGATGTTGGTCCACATGGCCCGCGCGATGCCGATGGGGTCGATGCCGAAGTGGCTGTAGAAACGCCGGTCCTCGGTGGACAGAATGGCGTGGGGCAGCGCGGGGGGGAGATGTTCGACCAGCACCGCCTGGCCGTAGCGGTCGCCGCGCCGGGCGATTTCCCGGCCGTCCAGCGTCACCAGCCGCACGGTGGGCTTGCGGGTGGCGGCGATGGCCTCGTCCACGTCGGGCAGGTCCCAGACCACGTAGGTGACGGCCCCACCCAGCGCCAGCAGGCCCCACAGGCCGATCACGGCCGTCCAATAGACGGCGCGCTTCCAGCGCGGACCCGGCCCCAGGAACGACGCATCCCGTCCGGGCTTGGGTTTTTTCGGCGGCGTCGTGGCGGACCCGCCACGGGAGCGTGCGGCTTTCATCGCACGGTTATGCCCGGCTCCCCCTTAACAGGGGGTGAATCGATGTGGGGGAACGAATGCATTTTTCCGGTGACGTTTTGCGGCATTGACGGCCTGGGTCAAAAGGAAACCGGACAGCCGTGCTTAGGCCGCCACCCGTTTGACGGCCACCGGCAGGTCGAGGTGGAAGACCGACCCTTGTCCGGGGATCGACGCGTAACTTAGCTCGGCGTTCATGCTTTTCGCGAAGTTGTTGGCGATGGTCAGCCCCACGCCCGCGCCGCCGACGGTGCTGGCGAACTGGCCCAGGCGTTCGAACGGCTCCAGCGCCTGTCCGGGACGGGTTTCGGTGAAGCCCATGCCCGTATCCTCCACCGTCAGGCGCAAGCGGCCGTTGGGCAGCGGCGAGACCGAGACCTTCACCCGTCCGCCCGCGAGGTTGTACTTGACCGCGTTGGACAGCAGGATGTCGACGATCTTGGTCAAGTGCTGGCGGTCGGCCATAACCGGGGGAAGCGTGTCGCAGTCGGCGCATTCGACCGTCACGCCCATGCGGTCCGCCAGACCCTGGATGGCGCCGATTGCGGCGGGCAGGATCTCGTCCAGGTCGATGGTGTCCACGTTGACGTGGACGGTGTCGCGGTCCATTTCCGTCAGCACCAGGATCTGGTCGATGATCGCCAGCAGGGCCTGGCCGCTCTGGTGGATGTCGTGGGCGTAGGTGTTGTTCAGATTCGGGCACTGCATTTCCAGGAACTGGCTGAACCCGATGATGGCGTTGAGCGGCGTGCGGAATTCGTGGCTCATGGACGCCAAAAACTGGCTCTTGGCCGCGCTGGCGGCCTCCAGCTGTTTGTAGGCGGCGTGCAGTTCGGCGGTGCGGGTTTCCACCAGGTCGTTGAGCTTGGTGTTGAAGTTTTCGTGCAACGCGTTGAACTTGCGTTCCTGTTCCAGGGCGCGGTCGATCTGGCTCAACAGGCGCGACACCTGATGCAGGATGTCGCTGCTTTCCAGGATGGACGAGGTCATTTCCTCGTCATCCCCGCCCTTGCCTTCGCGCACGCCCCGGAGACGGCCCAGGATCTGGCCGTAGTCCCCCTGCACGGCGGCGCGGATGAGGTTGATCTGCCATGCGGTCACCAGCACCACCA
>JADGBG010000046.1:0-19897 GCA_015231605.1 Alphaproteobacteria bacterium
GGTCGCGGCCATCGCCGCCGAACGCTTCCGGCCCGGCGACCTGTCCGCGCCCGAGCCCCTGTACCTGCGCCCGCCCGACGCGACGCTGCCCAAGGCCGAAGGCCGGCGCCGCCCATGATGGCGGCCGCGCTCCATCTCGTCGAAGCTTCCGCCGCCCATGCCAGCGTGTTGGCGGCGCTGCACGGCGCGGGCTTCGAGGACGGCTGGAGCGCCGATTCCCTCGCCGCCACCATCGCCACGCCGGGAAGCTACGGTTTCATCGCGTTGGACCGCGGCGAGCCGCTTGGATTCGTGCTGATGCGCGTCATCGCGGACGAATCCGAGGTCATCACCGTCACCGTCCGGCCCCAAGCGCGCCGACAGGGCGTGGCCCGCGCGCTGATGGACGCGGCGCTGGCGCGCGCGGCGGAATTGGGCGCGACCACGGCGTTCCTTGAAGTCGCCGACGACAACGCGGGCGCGATCCGGCTCTATCGGATGCTGGGATTCACCGAAACCGGGCGGCGCCCGGGCTATTACGCCCGCAAAACCGGCGTGCGCGCGGACGCGTTGACGATGGCCATGACGTTGTCCTGACTTAGCAAGCGTCAATTGCCGCAATTGCTCGTCGTGTCACTATCGGCCAACGGGTTGCCTTTGCGGACCGATGCCTGTAGGTGTTGACCCGTGCATGTGAACACACCCATTCGGGGTTCAAGGGGGAAACGCCAGACGTGACGCGTCCGAACGTCATCCATAGCGACACACGCGGGACGAAACCGGGACGGCCCACCGCCGCCTGGCTGGTTCTGCTGTCTTTGATGGTTCAGGTGCTGCTGCCGTTCGGCCAGGCCCTGGCGTTCGAGCCCACGCCGGACGGCGAGGTCGAATACCTTCTGATCTGCACCGCCAACGGCATCAAGCAAGTTCCCCTGGGCGACGGGCGATCGCCGATCGAATCCCGCCAAACCGTCGATTTCTGTCCGTATTGCGTGACACACGCCGTCTCGGCGGTGCTGCCCGTGGCGCAAATTTTGCTGGGCCTTCCGGGTGAAACCGGTCCCGACCGATTCGCCACGCCGTCGTCCATCGATCATGCCGCGCTGTGGCGCGCCACCCCGCCGCCGTCGCGCGGCCCTCCTCCCGGCGTTTGAACTTTCGCCCCACGCCACGCGTCCCCGCCGTTTCAAGCGGCGGGAAGACCCGTGCGCGTTTTCGCAAACCGAGTTCAAACCCTGAAGAAGAGGATGCGCATCCCCGGACGCGCAACAGTCAGACAGATGCATCATCACAACCGTTTGCCGCGCAAGGGCGGCACGACCTTCATCGCCCTCCTGATGACCACCACCGTGGCCTTTCCGGCGTTGGCGGCCGAGACCCTCGATGAAGTCACCGTCACCGGCACCCGCGAAGCCGAACTCATCACCCAGACCCCGGCCACCGTCAGCACGGTGACCGGCGTGAAGATCCGGGAAATCAAACCGACCCATCCGACGGAATTGTTCAACCGTCTGCCGGGCGTCTACGTTTCCACCACCAACGGCGAAGGGCACAAGGCGTCCATCCGCCATCCCAACACCACCAACCCGGTCTATCTGTACCTGGAAGACGGCATTCCCACCCGGTCCACCGGCTTCTTCAATCACAACGCCCTGTTCGAGGTGAACGTGCCCCAGGCCGGTGGCATCGAAGTCAACAAGGGCCCCGGCTCGGCGCTTCAGGGCAGCGACGCCATCGGCGGCGTGATCAACGTGTTGACGCGCGAACCGTCGACCACCCCGGAAACCGAAGTGTCCGTGGAAATCGGTTCGCACGGGTTCTGGCGGGGACTGCTGTCCACCAGCAACGGCTGGGAAGACGACGCGGCGCGGGCCGACCTCAACCTCACCCACACCGAAGGCTGGCGCAAGGATACCGAATACGACCGCCAATCCGTGAACGTGCGCTGGGACCACTACACGCCTAGCGGCGCGTCGCTGAAAACCGTGCTGGCGGCATCCAACATCGATCAGCAGACCGCAGGCACGTCGCGCCTGAATCTCAACGATTACAAGAACAACCCGACCGAAAATTACACGCCGATCTCGTACCGCGAGGTGCAGGCCGTGCGCCTGTCGGCGGCGTACGAGCGCGAAGACGACGGAACGCTGCTCAGCATCACGCCTTACCTGCGCTGGAACGAAATGGACATGTTGCCCAACTGGTCGCTCGGCTACGACCCGCAGGTGTACACCTCGGGTCACAGTTCCCTCGGCGTGATGGGCAAATACCGCATGGACTTCAAGCCCTACGAAAGCCGCCTGGTGTTGGGCGCGGACATCGACTACAGCCCCGGCATGCGCGACGAGAACCGCATCACCACCACCAAGGTCGGCAACGTTTACACCACCTATGCGTTGGCGGAAAAAACCTATGACTACGACGTCACCTTCATGTCGGCGTCCCCCTATGTCCATGCCGAGGCGACGCCGATGGACGGCATGCGCGTTTCCGGCGGGCTCCGCTTCGACGCCATGCGCTACGAATACGACAACAATCTGAGCGTTTCGAGCACCGGCAACTACCGCCGCCATGCGTCGAACACCGTCAATTTCACCCACTTCAGCCCGAAGCTGGGCGTGACTTACGACTTCATGCCGGGACTCAACGGCTTTGCGTCCTATAAGCACGCGTTCCGCGCGCCGGACGAAGGCACGCTGTTCCGCTCGGGCAAGGCGGCGGACTCCATCCACCTGGACCCGGTCAAGGTCAACAGCTACGAAGTCGGCGTGCGCGGCAAGCCCACCAAGACCCTGTCCTACGAACTGTCCGGCTATTACATGGTGAAAAAGGACGACATCCTTACCTACAAGGACAACACCAACGTCCGCATCCAGACCAACGCCGGCGAGACGCTGCACCGGGGCGTCGAAGCGGGCGTCGGTTACGCCTTCGCCGACGAATGGAAGTTGGACATGGCCGCGACGTACGCCAAGCACAAGTACGTCAAGTGGATTCCCGACGCCACCACCGATTACAGCGGCAAGGAGATGATCGAAGCGCCGCGCTGGATGGGCAACGTCACGTTGGGCTACGCCCCGTCCTTCCTGCCCGACGTCACGGCGGAGCTGGAATGGGTCAACATGGGCGAATACTTCATCGACGAAACCAACCTGCACAAGTATACGGGCCACAACCTGTTCAATCTGCGGGCCGCGTATGCGGTGACGGACACCGTCAAGGTCTTCGGGCGCGCCCTCAACCTCACCGACGAACGCCATGCCGTCGCCAGTTCCTACGGCAACAGCGGTCACGAATACGCGCCGGGCAACCCACGTGAGTACTTTCTGGGCGTGGAGGCGAAGTTCTGATGAAACGCCCCGCCGCCATCGCACTCGGCGTCGCCGTCTTGATGACGGCGGCACCCACGTGGGCTCAGCACGCGGGACACGGCGGGGGGCAAAAGCCCCCCGCCGTGCGTCCCGCCACCTGCCTGCAACCGGACGCCCAGCCCAGCCCGCTGTGCGCCGAAACGCCCACCGCCGCGTTCGATGCGGATGGGCGGTTGTGGTTGACGTGGGCCCAGGACGGCCACGTCTACGTCGCCCACGCCGCTGGGGCAAACACCCCGTTCGCCGCCCCCGCGCGCATCACGCCCGCGCCGTTGGAACTCGACATCAACGGGGAAAACCGGCCCAAGGCCGCCGTCGCCCCCAACGGCGACGTCTATGTCACCTTCACCGCCAAGGGCAAAAAGAAATTCACCGGCGCGGTCTATTTCAGCCGCTCTCTGGACGGCGGCAAAAGCTTCAGCGCGCCGCGTCTGGTCAGCGACGAATCCGATCCCGGCAGTCAGCGTTTCGACATCATCAAGGTCGGCCAGGACGGGCGGATCACCATCGCCTGGCTGGACAAGCGCGATCTGTTCGCCGCCCAAAAGGCCGGTCAGGACTACCGGGGCTCTGCGCTCTACTACGCCGTTTCGGACGACCGGGGCGCAACCTTCAAGCCTAACCGGCTGGGCGCGCATTACAGCTGCGAATGTTGCCGCGTCGCCATGGACTTCGCCCCGGACGGCCTGCCCGTCATGGTATGGCGGCACGTCTTCCGCCCCAGTTTCCGCGATCACGCGGTGATGAAGCTGAACGCCGACGGAACCCCCGGCATGATGACGCGTCTTAGCGAGGACAACTGGCACATCGAGGCCTGTCCGCACCACGGCCCGTCCCTTTCCATCGCCCCCGATGGAACCCAGCACGTCACCTGGTTCACCGACGGCGACGGCCGCAAGGGGGTGTTCTACGCACGCTCGGACGACGGCGGAAAAACCTTCGGCGCGCCCATGGGGTTCGGTTCCGTCGACAATCAGGCCCAGCACCCGAGCGTCCTGCAAGCCGGTAGTCAGGTCCATATCACCTGGAAGGAATTTTCCGGCACCCACGACGAAGTCTACGTCATGACGTCCGCCGACCGGGGACAAACATGGTCCGCGCCGCTGCGCGTGGCGGCCACCGTGGATGCGTCGGATCATCCGTTCCTCATCACCGATGGGGGCTGGGTCTATGTGTCCTGGGGCACGTCCCTGGAAGGCTGGCGGCTGTTCAAGTTCGCACCGGTCCAAGGAGGGCGCGCGGAATGAAAAGCCGGCTATGGACTTTTGTGCTGCTGGCCTGCCTCGCCGCCGGGGCGGCCTGTGCCGCCGAACCGCGCCCGTTCCAAAGGGGAGACTTCGCCGCCATCCGGGCCGCCCACCAGGGCCGCCCGGTGGTGGTGAATTTCTGGTCCGTCACTTGCCCGCCGTGCCTCGCGGAACTGCCCACGCTCAAGGCCATGGCCGAGGCCAATCCCCGGGTGGCCCTGGTGTTCATCGCCGCCGACACTCCGGACGATGGAGAACGCATCGAGCACCTGCTCAAACGCAACGGGCTCGATGGAGCGGAAAGCTGGGTGTTCGCCGACGCCAACGCCACAAGATTGCGCTTCGACATCGACCGGACCTGGCGGGGCGAGCTGCCGCGCACCTATCTGATCGCCGCGTCCGGACGGGTCGAAAGCCATTCGGGACGCATCAGCGGCGAAAGCCTGAACGCCTGGTTGGAGGGACAATGACGCCGGCCCTGCACCCGCATCCCCATCCGTCCACCCTGGCCATGGCCGGCGCCATGGCGGCGGCGCTGCACGGCGCGTTGCTGTGGGCCGCGCTGCACGCGCCGCTCAGGGACATGACGCCGCCGATGATCAGCTCGGGTTTCGAGGTGGTGGACCTGTCCGCCTTCGCCCCGCCCGACCCCATCCCCGCCCCCGAACCCGAGCCTGTCCGCGAGCCCGAACCGGAGCCCGTTCCTGAACCCGAGCCGGTACCCGAGCAGGCGGTCGAAGCCGCGCCGCGCCCCAAGCCGGTTGTCGAACCCAAACCGGCGCCCAAGCCGCGACCGAAGCCCGCGCCCGCCCCGGCCAAAGCTCAACCCGAAGCCGCGCCGGGCAGCCTCAACGCGTTCGTGCCGCCGGCCAGCACGGCCGCGTATTTGAAAAACCCCAAGCCCGCCTATCCCGCCAAGGCGCAGAAGCTCGGGCTCGAGGGGGTGGTGGTGCTGTATGTCGAGGTGTCCGCTCAGGGCGTGCCGCTGGACATCCGGGTGAAAACCAGCAGCGGCCACATGCTGTTGGACAAGGCCGCGCTGAAGGCCGTGCGGGGATGGCGCTTCGCCCCCGCGACCCGTGGCGGCCAAGCGGTGACCGCCGGGGTCGAGGTGCCCATCCGTTTCAATCTCAAGGACGCCTGAAGAGAGGTCCCCCATGAACGTCAATCTGGAACTTTTGTCCTGGTGGTCGGACGCCGACTGGATCGTGCGCGGCGTCTTCATCATCCTGGTCCTGCTGTCGCTGATCAGTTGGACCATCATGCTCTACAAGGCCTGGCAACTGCACGGCGCATACCGGGGCGAAATCGCGTTCCGGGGCAATGGGCGGCCTGTGTCGAAACTGCCGTCGGCGTTCGTGCTGGGGGGGCTGACCAATATCTCGACGGGTGATCGCAGCACGCTGGCCGGCGTGTTGATGCGCGAAAGCCGTCTCGGGATGGAAGGCGGCCTCACGGCGCTGGCCACCATCGGCAACACCGCCCCGTTCATCGGCCTGTTCGGCACTGTGTGGGGCATCATGCATGCGCTTCAGGGGCTTGGCGCGGCCGAGGCGCTGAGCATGGATCTCGTCGCCGGTCCCGTGGCGGAGGCCCTGGTGGCCACGGCGGCGGGTCTGTTCACCGCCATTCCGGCGGTGGTGGGCTACAACCTGCTGCTGCGCCAGTTGCGCCGCCTGTTCGGTGCGGTGGACAGCAACGTGGCGCTGGTCCTGGCGCGTCAAGGCGCGGAGGGCTGAGCCATGGCCGGCGGCATTTCGGACGGCGATCCCGACCAGCCGATGAGCGAAATCAACGTCACCCCCCTGGTGGACGTGATGCTGGTGTTGCTGGTGATTTTCATCGTCGCCGCGCCCCTGATGGCGCAGGCGCTGCGCGTGGATTTGCCCCGTGCCCAGGCCGAGGCGGTGACCGAACCCAACGTGACGACGCTGGAGGTGCTGGTGAACGGGTCGCTGGTCCTGGACGGTGAACCGATCGACGACGCGACCCTGCCGGCGCGACTCGACGCCATCCACCACGAAGATTCGCAACGCGTCCTCAAGCTGGGCGGCGACGGGGCCGTGCCCTACCAGCGCATCGCCGAGGTCCTCGCCATCGCCAAACAAAGCGGCATCAAGCGCATCGCCTTCGCCACGCAGACGCCCTGATGGGAGACTGGAGCATCGTGCGACAAGGACGATTTTTTGAGTTTTTCAGCAGCCTAAGGCGGTTCGCCATTTTCGTGAATCGTGAACCGCTCTATTCCACGGGGCGGGCGTAGCCCCCTTCGGTGGCCTTGCGCACGGCGGCGGCGACTTCGGCGATGTTGATGGGCTTGGTCAGGTAGTCGTCGAAACCGGCGTCCATCGCGGCCCTGATGTCGGCGGGCATGGCGTCGGCGCTGATGGCGATGATGGGGATGTCCTTGGTTTTGTCCATGGCGCGCAGGCGCAACATGGCCTCGTCGCCGTTGATGCCGGGCAGGTTGATGTCCATCAGCACCACGTCGGGACGGTGAATCTCCGCCATTTCCACGCCCAATTCCCCGGTGTGCGCGCTGATCAGACGGACGTTGTCGATCAACGCCATGACATGTTCCATGAGGGTGAGGTTGTCGGGATTGTCCTCGACGTAAAGCACCAAATGCTCGCCTTCGGGCATGACCGGCAGGGCTTCGGCCCGCTCCTCGACCAATTTGCGCCCGCCGGACGTGGTGCCGGGCAGATCGATCCAGAACTTCGAGCCGTGGCCCACAACGCTTTCGAAATCCAGCCGCCCGCCCATCAACTCGGCGAGCTTGCGCGCGATGGTCAGTCCGATGCCGGTGCCCTCGACGTCGGTGTGCTCTGCCCCCAAACGCGCGAACGGCTCGAACAGTTCGTCCTGTTTTTCCTTGGGGATGCCAAGGCCCGTGTCGGTGACGCAGAAGCGCACGAATTCGCTTCCCCCACCGTGCACCGAGAACGTCACCGAACCGTCCCGCACGTTGTATTTCACGGCGTTCGACAGCAGGTTCAGCAGGACCTGCTTGAAGCGGATGCGGTCGGCGCGGATGGAATATTCCCGGTCCTCGGGCACGTCGGCATGCACCGTGACGCCGCGTTTTTGCGCCAAAGGCGTGATGGTGGCGAGGCACTCCTCCACCACCTGGTGGGGGTCGACGTCCTCCATGTCCAGCTTGACGCGCCCCGCCTCGATGCGCGACATGTCGAGGATTTCGTTGATCAATTGCAGCAGGTGGTTGCCGCCCTTGATGATCTGCTCGACGCTGTCGCGCTGTTTGGGATGGAGCGGCACCTGCGGATTGAGCTGCAGCAGCTGGGCGAACCCCAGCACCGCGTTCATCGGCGTGCGCAGTTCGTGGCTCATGTTGGACAGGAACTGGGTCTTGGCGAGACTGGCCTTCTCGGCCTCCTCCTTGGATTTCGCCAGAGCCTCCTGGGCGCGCTTGAATTCGGTGATGTCCACGCTGACCCCGACGCGTCCGCCGTCGGGCGTGGCCTGCTCCTCGACGTGCAGCCACGTGCCGTCGGCCAAACGCTGTTCCAGCACGCAGTGCGGCTGGCGATGGCGCATCACGCGTTCGAGGATCCAGGCTTCGGGATCCTCGCCGTCGAGATCGTAGCGGCCCGAGGCGATGTTGGCGCGCAGCAACGTCTCGAACGACGCGCCGCCGCCTTCCTTTTCGCCAAGTTCGAACAACTGGCGGTATTTGCTGTTGCACAGCGCCATCCGGTCATCGGCGTCGAAGATCACGAAACCGTCGTTGAGCGCTTCGATCGCGGTGGAAAGCCGCTGCATGGCCTGGGCTGCTTCGCGCTGGGCCTCGGCGCGGGCGGCGCGGTTGTGCAGGCCCGCGATCATGCCGGCGGCGGCGCTGACCACCGGGTCGATGGCGGTCAACAGTTCGATGTCGTATCCGCCCGGCCGGTTGGCGACGCCAACCACGCCCACCAGGTCCTCGCCCTGGTACATGGGCACGGCGAGAACGGATTCGATGCCCGGCGCGGTGATCTCGCCGCCTTCCGGTTCGTTGAGCAGAACCGGCTCGCCGCCTTTGAGGAGCCCGCCGAACAGGAGGTGGTCGTCATGAATTTCGCGCCGCCGCGTCCCGCCGTTCTCCGCCCCGCCGATCGCGTGAACGACACAGCTGTCGGAGGTTTGGGAGGCGACCCGCAAAACCCGGCGGCCTTCCGCGCCAATCGCGACGTCGCCCACGAAGCCACATTTGCTGTTTGTCAACGACAGCAGGATGTCCCGGGTCTGCGCGAAAATATCCACCGTCATGCTGTCGGCGATGTACAGGCCCTGGATCTTCGAGACGGAATCCAGCACCGCGGATTTCTGGCGCAACGCGACCTGAATCTGATCCTTGTGGCGCAACTCCGTGCGCACGGCGACGTATTCGCTCTCCAGCCGTCTCAGCAGCCGGGCGTTTTCCCACTCCAGGTGATGGCGGCGGAACAAGTCCGCCCGGTGACGCCGCGCGAACCACAGCACCACCCCGAACAAGACCAGCGCGATGACGCCCAGAAGCAGATGTTCTCGCCCTCCCACGACGGCGAAACGCGCCAGCATGCCCCCCAAAGCCGGAATGGCGAAGGCCAGATACGCCTGGGGGACCGCATACATGGTGATCACCGCCCCCGTGGCGAGCAAGGTGATCACCATGGCGACGGCAACGTGATGATCCAACGCCCCCGCGGTCAAAAACAGCCATGCGCCCGCGCCCCAGACGGCCCCGGCCGCGAACGACGCGGCCGACATGGCGCGGATCCAGGTTTGCGGATTGACGGTGGCGGCGCCCAGGGATTTGACGCGGGCGTACAGGGCGATCCGAACCGCTTGCGCCGCGGCCACGGCCCCGCACCACGACACCAGGACGGACGGCGCCACGCCATCGCGAACCAACGCCGCCAGCATGACCGCCAAGAACACGTGCGCGACCGCGCTCATGGGCGAGCCGGCGTAAAGCTCCCTCAGGAGATCGGGGGAGACGTTGTCCCGCTCCATGCGCTCTTGCGTTTCGATCCGGGTTGAAGATTTAGAGACGCCCAAACCCTTGGCATGAACGGGACTGTCCACGTCTGACCTTTCTTTACCGCGAGGGAGCACCAGTATAGCAACTCCAGACTACGGACCCCAGCACTTTTGAACAATTCAATGCCGTATAATCAAGTCGAAGAATGGATGGGGGGACATGACCATCCGTCAGATGAGAGCGTTGTAATCGTCCAGCAACATGGCGATGCGTCCGGAATCCGTTTGCCCCATGATCACGGCGGCGCGGGTCTGCGCCGCGGCCAGATCGATTTCGCGCACCCGCTGCTTCACGGGACCGAGGTTGTGGGGGCTCATGGACAGCTCGCGGATGCCAAGGCCCAGCAGCAGCCCCGTGAACCGGGGCACGCCCGCGATTTCGCCGCACACCGAAATCGGGATGCGCGCGCGCAGCGCCGCTTCGGCGGTGAATTCGATCAGCCGCAGCACCGACGGATGGAGCGGATTGTAGAGATGAGCCACCTGTTCGTCGGTGCGGTCCACCGCCATGGTGTACATGGTGAGGTCGTTGGACCCGACCGCGAAGAAGTCCGACACCGCCGCCAGCGCGTCGGCGGTCAAGGCGGCGCTCGGCACCTCGATCATCACCCCCAGGGGGGGCAGCGGATCGGCGATGGGCACGTTCTTGCGTTTGAGTTTTTCCGCGACCTTGTTCAGGATCTTGCGGGTTTTCTTGACCTCGCGCGCGGTGGTCACCATGGGCAGCAGAATGCGCACCGGTCCGTGCGCGCCCGCGCGTAGGATGGCGGACAGTTGGGTTTCCAGAAGCTTGGGCATGCTCAGCGACAGACGGATGCCGCGCAGGCCCAACGCGCTTTGGGCGCTTTCGCCGATGTCGCGGGTGATCGACTGCGCCAACTTTTCGCCGCCGATGTCCAACGTGCGGATGGTCACCACTCGGCCGTCCATGGCTTTGACGATGTCGCTCAACAGCGTGTACTGCTCTTCCTGGCCGGGCAGATCGTCGCGGTTCATGAACATGAATTCCGAGCGCAGCAACCCAATGCCGACCGCGCCGGAACTCAGCACGCCGGGCATTTCGATGGGCAGTTCGACGTTGCAGCCAAGCGAGATTTCGGTGCCGTCGCGGGTCACCGCGGGCTGGCGGCGCAAGCGCGCCATGCGGGCCAGACGGCGGCGATGTTCGGCCTGCTTGGCTTCCAGAACCGCCAGGGTGGCGGGCTTGGGGTTGATGATGATGCGCCCCTGGTCGCCGTCGATGACGACGGCGTCGCCGGTGCGCACGCTTTCCATCAGGCCCGGCGCGCCCAACACGGCGGGCAGGCCCAAGGCGCGGGCCATGATCGCCGTGTGCCCCTGCGCGCCGCCCAGAACGGTGGCGAAGCCGAACACCTTCTTGGGGTTCAACTGGGCGGTGTCGGCCGGGGTCATTTCCTCGGAAATGATGATCGAGCCCCTTGGCGCGGTGCTGAGCGGCTTGACGTGGGTGCGGGTCAGCGCGCGCAGGATGCGTTCGGCAACTTCGCGGATGTCATCGACGCGCGCGGCGATGTAGCTGTCGTCCAGCGCGGCGAACCCGCGTGTGATGTCCTCGATTTCCGCCTGAACCGCGGCTTCGGCATTGAGACTGTCCTCGCGGATGCGCCGCAACGCGCCGCGCACCAGACGCGAATCGCCCAACATCTGGGTGTAGGCCTCCAGCAGGAAGCCCATTTCCTCCGCCGCCGCGGGGGGCATCGCCTCGGCCTTGATCTTCAGCTGTTCGACCTGACGGTGTGCGGCCTTCACGCCCTTGTCGAGGCGGCGGCACTCCTGTTCGATCTTGGACGGCTTGATCTTGTATTCGGGAACGGCGACGTGACCGCAATCGCGCACGTGGGCGACGCCGATGGCGATGCCCGCCGAAACGCCCAGGCCGCCGAGGATGATTTCCGGGGGAGACGCCGAGTTCACGCGCTCAGCACTCCTCGCCAAATTTGTCGCCGACCAGCGCCGCGATGGCGTCCATGGCGGAACCGGCCTCGATCCCGCTGATGGCGACGTCGATGGTGGTGCCGATCCCGGCGGCCAACATCATCAGGCCCATGATGGATCCGCCCGACACCGTCTGCCCGTCCTTGGACACGTAAATTTCGGCGTCGTACCCGGCCGCCGTCTTGACGAACTTGGCCGCGGCGCGGGCGTGGAGGCCGCGTTCGTTGCGGATCGTCAGGGTCCGTTCCAGGGTTTCCGACACCGCGTCACCCCCCCAACAGTTCGGAGGCCAGGTTGATGTACTTGCGCCCGGCGTCCTTGGCCTGAGTGGCGGCTTCGGTGAGGTCGCAATCGCCGCGCACGCTGGCCAGTTTGATCAGCATCGGCAGGTTGGCCCCGGCGATGACCTCGACCTTGGCCTTTTCGATGACGCTGATGGCGAGGTTCGACGGTGTGCCGCCGAACATATCGGTGAGCAAGATCACGCCCGAGCCGTCGTCCACCTTGGCGATGCTGTCGAGAATCTGCTGGCGGCGCTGCTCCATGTCGTCGTCGGGGCCGATGCAGATGGTCGCCAGGTTTTCCTGGGGCCCCACCACGTGTTCCATGGCGGCGACGAATTCCTCGGCCAGACGGCCATGTGTGACGAGCACGATTCCGATCATGTCACTTTCCCGTTTTCAGGCCCTTGCTCCGGCATGTCGCGGTGCGCCAGCCGGACCCGGGCATGGGTCGTTTGCAGCCACGCCGCCAGACGTTCGGCGACGAAGACCGAGCGGTGCTTCCCCCCCGTGCATCCCACGGCGATGGTGAAGTACGCCTTCCCCCCCTCGTTGAAGCGCTCCAGCATGGGCCGGATCAGGTCTTTCAGGCCTGCGAAGAAGTCCGGGAAGATCTCGTCCTCTTCGATGTAGGCCTGCACCTCGGGGGAACGGCCGGTCAGCGGCTTCAGGACCGGATCATAATGGGGATTTCGCAAAAAGCGAACATCGAACACGAGGTCCGCGTCGCGCGGCAGTCCCTTGCGGTAGGAAAACGAGGTCACGAACACGGCCATGGCCTCGTGGCGCTCGCTTTCCCCGAAGGCGTGGTTCAGGAAACTTTTGACGTCATAGGGCGTGTCGCCGGTGGTGTCGAGATGGATGTCGGCGACGTTCAGCAAGGGCGAAATCAGGGTGCGTTCCAACCGCACCCCATCCAGCACAGGAAGGTCGTGGGCCAACGGATGGCGGTGGCGGGTTTCGGTGTAGCGGCGCAACAATTCCTCGTCGCCGCAGTTGACGAACAGAACCGTGAAGTCGAGCGCCGGATCCGCGCGTAGCGCCTCCACCTGCTCGATGAACGCATCCACCGCGAAGTCGCGGGTACGGATGTCGACCCCCACCGCCACCGGACGCGGCGCACCGTCCCCCAGCCGCGGCGCCGGCGCGGCGATATTGGGCAACAGGGACAGCGGCACGTTGTCCACGGCCTCGAAGCCCAGATCCTCGAACCCTTTCAGCACCGTGGTCTTGCCCGCGCCGGACATGCCGGTGACCAGGACCAATTTGCGAAGGGGGGGGAACACGGTCATGGCGGATGGGTTTCTTTAAGACGCGTGGAACCGGTCGTCGCGGAGCGCGGACAGCGCGACCCGCACCTTGGCCGGGGCCGAGGCGTCGAAGCCGTGCAGGCGGAAAACGGGAACGTCGATGCCGGCGATGGTTTCGAAACGCGGCTCCGGCAGGCGTTCGATTTCGCTCAGCATCACCAAGTCGAACAGCACCGCCACGGGGACGGCGTCCACCACCGGGGTTTTGAGGATGCCCACGCCGCGCACCTCCATGAGGCCCCGGATGGCGTCCGGCGCGTGCGCGACCAGACGGCCGTCCACGGGATCGAGCTCGGTGTAGTCGTCCGACACCAACGCCGCGCCCTGGTCGATCAGGCGCAGGCCCAAATCCGACTTGCCGGATCCCGGCGCGCCGCGCAGCAGAACCCCCTGGCCATCGATGGCCACACACGTGGCGTGAATGCGTTCCATGGCCCAGAGCGTGGAACGGCTGAGCGGAGAAGTCAATGGGAATGCGGTCCCCGAAAGCCCGGACCCGTCGCGGACCGACGCCGCCCGCCGAATGGATGTCCGCGTTTCGCGCGGTTCAGCCTTGCGGCGTCCACGCGTCAATGTCCGCCGCGGCCTGTTCGCCGGTGGTCATGTTCTTGACCTCGTGATTCGGCTGGTCGGCGTTGGCGGGGAACCAGACGTAGGGGATGCCCTTGCGCGACGCGTACTTCATCTGCGCCTTGAGCGATCGCTCCTCGTGGTAGCGTTCCACCCTGAGACCGCGTTCGCGCAAGCGGCGCGCGGTGGCCGCGACGTCGGCGTGGCTCGCGCCCGGCAGGCACGCCACCATCACCTGGGTCGGGCACTTGGCTCCCAGCTCCAGCTTTCCTTCCTTCGCCAACTTGGAAAAGATGCGCGAAAAGCCGATGGAAATGCCGACGCCCGGCAGTTTGTGGTGGGAATACGACCCCACCAGGTTGTCGTAGCGCCCGCCGGCGCAGACGCTGGGGAAGTCGGGATAATCGACCAGTTTGGCCTCGTAGACCGTGCCGGTGTAGTAGTCGAACCCGCGCGCGATGGAGAGATCGGCCACCACCAGGCCCTTCTCGACGTGGCCGAGTTCCAGCATCACGAAGGCCAGTTCCTCCAGCCCCGCCTCCAGCACCGTGTTGTCGATGCCGAACGCGCGGACCTGCTCCATGAACGAGGTGTCGTCGGTTTTGATCTTGGCCAGGTCGACGCATTTGCGCGCGGCGATGGTGTCCATCTTGAGGTCCTCGACCAGCGCCTTGAACACGCCGTCCTCGCCGATCTTGTCCATCTTGTCGGCGATGCGGATCGCGCCGACGATGTCCTGGACGCCCAGACCTTCGTAGAAGCCCTGAAGGATCTTGCGGTTGCTGATGTGCAAGCGCACCGGACCGATGGGCAGGCGCGACAGCACGTCCAGCGTCATGGCGGGCAGTTCGGCGTCGAAGATCAGCGACACTTCGTCCATGTCCACCACGTCGATGTCGCACTGGTAGAATTCGCGAAGCCGCCCGTCCTGGGGCCGCTCGCCGCGCCAGCAGCGCTGCATCTGGTAACGCTTGAACGGGAACACCAGGTCGCCGAAATGCTGGGCGACGTAGCGCGCCATCGGCACCGTCAGATCGTAGTGCAGCGCCAGACGCCCTCCGTCGTCCTCGCCCGGTTCGGCGGCCAGACGGCGCAGGCCGTAAATTTCCTTGTCGGCGTCGCCGCCCTTGGCGGACAGCACGTCGACCTCTTCGACCGATGGCGTTTCAATGGAACAGAACCCGTAGGATTCGAACGCGCTTCGGATGTCGTCCAGCCAGCCCTGCTCCACCAGCCGCACCTCCGGCAGCCATTCCAGGAACCCCGAAATCGGCCGGGGCTTGTAGATGGTGTCCTTGTCGGTTTTGGAGCTCATGATGTTCATCCGCCTAGGGTTCAAATGAGGCGGCTATGAGTAGCAGAGCCGCCCTGAAATTCAAGGAAATCCTCTCATCCGCCCCGCCCCGGCAAGCCCGCCCGGCGCTGGTGCAGCACCGGCATCAGGTCGAAGTAGGGGCGAATGATGGAAGACTTGGAGGCCGCGAAATCTTGGAACGGGCCGTCGAAGTAGATTTTGCCTTCGTGCAGCATCACGGTGCGCGGTTCGAGGCGCACCAGCAGGTCCTTGTCGTGGGTGATGATGATGGTGGTGCGGTTTTCGCGCCCCGCGCGTTCGTGCGTGGCGGCGATGAGGTCCTGAATCTGCGCCGCGCTGGTGGGGTCCAATCCGGTGGTGGGTTCGTCGTAGAAGATCATTTCCGGATCCATCGACAGCGCGCGCGCCACCGCCAGGCGCTTGGCCATGCCGCCGGACAGTTCGTTGACGTCGGTCTCCAGAAAATCGTCGTCGGTCTGCAACGCCACCGCCGCGAGCACGCGCCTGGCGATGGGCACGATGCCCGCCTCGGTCATGTTGCGCACTTCCTCCAGCCACAGCCGGATGTTGTCGTAGACGGTGCCGGAAAACAGCGCGTTCATCTGGAACACCACGCCCCAGTGGGTGTGCAGCGCGTCCACCTCCATCTTGTCGAGTTCCGCCAGATCCACCAGAGGCGCGCCGTCCTGGCCGTGGTCGGCGACCCGCACCACGCCGGGCGGAGCCTCGAACTTGCCGAGGATGTGGTTGAGCAAAACCGTCTTGCCGCACCCCGACCCGCCGACGAAGGCCACCATCTCGCCGGGCCGCACGTCCAGGTCCACGCCACGCAACACGCGGTGCTCGCCAAAGGCTTTGTGCAAGCCCCGGATGCGGATTTCCAGCGGAAGCGCGTCGTCGTCCATGCTTCCAGCGTAGGCCCGAAACGGGAAAAGGAAAAGGGGCGTGCCCCCGCCAAGTGTTCTAATGGTTTTCATTGGAACACTTGGTAGCGCGACTGAGCGCCGGCGCCTATGCGCCGAGGGCCTAAGGGTTTCGCAGAAACCCGCCCGGCGTTTGAGGGGCAGAATAAGAAAAAGGATCAGACGGCCTGTAAGCCGGGTTCTGTCCCCCCGCGCCCGAAAGCGCGGGATGGATGGCCATTCGTCTGGGACGGCTGTCGCCAGCCGCCTCGCGCGATGCACCCGGACGACGGCGCACAAGCGCGCGTGGAGCCCGAAGCCCCCGGCCGTCCTTCTCGATCTTGCACCCGGTGGGGTTTACCATGCCGCCCCCGTCGCCGGGGGCGCGGTGCGCTCTTACCGCACCCTTTCACCCTTGCCCACGCGAACGTGGGCGGTTTGCTTTCTGTGGCACTTTCCCTAGGGTCGCCCCCGCCGGTCGTTAACCGGCACCGTGCTTGTGTGGTGCCCGGACTTTCCTCACCCGCCCGCAAGGGATGATCCCAAGGGTCAGGCGCGGCCATCCAGCCATCTGATCCGTGCGCACCCTAGCGCGTCACGCGGCGTCCAACAAGGCCTTCAGGATGCCCGCCGTCTCGGCGTCCGCCACGCCGTCGACGCGGGCCGGGCGAAAATGACGTTGGAACGCGGCGAGGGTGGCCGTGGGGTCCGCCACCTCGTAGCCGTAGGCCGACAGCATCGCCAAAACTTCGTCATCCGTCGCGTCCAGGGGGGGTGTGCCGTCCACCCACAGCCCGACGCCCGCGCGGGCCAGGCGCTTCCAGTCGAACCGTTCACCCGGGTCCTGTTTGCGCCGGGGCGCGACGTCGGAATGCCCGACGACGTTGCGCGGCGGGATGGGGTGGCGTTTGAGAATCGACGCGGCCAGTCCCTCCAGCGCCACCATCTGGGCGTGGGGAAAGGCGCGGTAGCCGAATTCGTGGCCAGGATTGACCAACTCGATGCCGACCGAGCGGCCGTTGACGTCCAACTCGCCCCGCCACCACGCGACGCCCGCGTGCCAGGCGCGCTTGTCCTCGTCGACCAGGCGGAAGACCCCGCCGTCCAGTTCGATCAGGTAATGCGCGCTGACCTTGGCTTCGGGATCGCACAGACGATCCAACGCCTCGGCCCCGGACGTCATGCCGGTGTAATGGACCACCAGCATGTCGATGGGAACACCCTTGGGCCGGGTGTCGAAATTGGGCGAGACGCGAAGCTTGCTCACGCCAGGCCCCGCTGCTTCTTGACCGCGTCGTAGGCGGCGTTGATGGCGGCCATCTTTTCGTTGGCGAGGTCGATGAATTCCTGCGGCAGGCCCTGGGCCATCAGTTTGTCGGGATGGTTCTCGTGGATCAGCTTGCGGTATGCCGACTTGACGTCGGCGTCGGTCGCGGACGGATCGACGCCCAGAACGTCGTACGGATCGGCGCTGCCCGGCGGCTGGTGGGATGCGGTGATGCGTTCGAACGTGTGGCGATCGAAGCCGAAGATGTCGGAGACACGCCTCAGGAAATCCCACTCCGCCTGATGCATCTCGCCATCAGCCCTGGCGATGTGGTAGAGCCCGCCCAGCAGTTCCTCCAACACCGCCGGTTCGTGGGGAAACATGGCCGCGACCTGGGCGGCGTACAGTTCGAACCCGGCGGTCGAGGCTTTGGCGCGGTCGAAGATCCGCGCCACGTTCGGCATTTCGTCGGCGGGGATGCGGAACAGCGGTTTGAAGGCGTCGACCTCGTCGCGGGTGACGCGGCCGTCGGCCTTGGCCATCTTCGCGCCCAAGGCGATCACCGCGAGGGTGAAAGCCACCTGACGTTCCTCGGCCCGGCGCAGTTCCGCCGCCGCCGCGCCGTGATGCCACGCCGCGGCCCCGGCCGCGCCCTGGCGTTTCATCCTGTCCACCGCATGGCCCGCGACCGCGCCCAGAAGCGCGCCCAGCGGACCGCCCATGGCGAAACCGGCGACGCCGCCGATGACCTTGCCCCAAATGCTCATTCCTGCCTTCCCGTTGTTGCGCCCGTTCCCACCTTAGCGGCAAACGCGTGAATTGTCGCGCGTGGTCGGATATGATAGACAAAAGACGATGTTCATGGAAATGGGACGACACGTGGTCAAACGCGCCCGCACCCTGACGGCCATCGGCCTTCTCGCCTGCCTTGCGGCGGGGCCCGTTCACGCGCGCCCGATCGAGGAAGAGCTGCGCGGGCTTTTGGATTCGCATCTGCAAATCCGCCAAGCCGAAAAGACCCTGGAATCGCGCTTTGAATCCATCAAGGAAACCACGTCCAAATACTATCCGACGGTCAAGGTCGGCACCGAATGGGGTCCGGAATACGTCAACACCGGCACCACCCGCGGCAAACCGGGCGGCAATCCCTGGACCGGCGTGAAGAAGACCGCCAACGTCAACGTCAAACAAAACCTGTTCGACGGATATGAAACCACGTCGCTGCTGCGCACCGCGGAAATCAACCGCGAAGTGGCCGAATATTCCCTGGAAGGCACGCGGCAGAACACGCTGTTCACCGGGGTCAAGGCCTATGTGGAGGTGCTGCGTCAACGCCGACTGGTGGAAATGGCGCGGGAAAACGAACGCACCATCCAGCGCCAATTGAATCTGGAAGACGAACGCGTGCGGCGCGGCTCCGGCGTGACGGTGGACGTTTTGCAGGCCAAGTCGCGCCTGCAGATCGCCAAGGAACGCCGCGTCGGGTACGAGGGCGCGCTGGCCAACGCCATCAGCACCTACATCCAGGTGTTCGAACACGCCCCGGACCTACCCACCATGCTGGACCCGGCCCCGCCCGCGGCGGTCATTCCCAGCACCATCGAGCGCGCCATCGACATCGCGCTGTCGGAAAACCCGGCGCTGATCGGCACCGCCGCCAAGGTGGAGGCCGCCCGCGAAAAGAAACGCGAGATCGCCGCCGATTACTACCCGTCCCTGGATTTGGTCGGCGACGCCAATTACGAACGCAATTCCAACACCACCGCCGACATGCGCAAGGACGCCTCGGTGCTCCTGACGGCCAGTTGGACCCTGTTCAACGGCGCCAAGACCCCGGCCGCCATGGCCAGGACCGAATTCGATTATTCCGCCACCAAGGACAGCTACGAATACACCGCCACCAAGGTCATCGAACAGGTGCGCCTGGCGTGGCAATCCCTGATCACGTCGCGCGAACGCACCGAACTCTTGGGCAACGCGGTCAACATCGCGTCCGAAGTGTTCGACAGCCGCAAGAAGCTGCGCGAGGCCGGCAAGGAAACCGTGATCAACGTGCTCGACGCGGAAAACGAAGTGAACAACGCCCAGATCAACTACACCACCGCCACCTACGACCATAAGCTGTCGGTCTATCAACTGCTGCTGTCCATGGGCCGGCTGATGCCGGAATACATGGTGTCCGAACGCTGATCAGTCTTCCCTGACGCGCACCGGCGCGCCGTCCGCGATGCGGTCGGACGGATGCTCGACCAGCACTTCCCCCTCCCCCACGCCGGACAGGATTTCCGCCGCCTCGCCGTTCATGCGCCCCACCCCAAGGGGGACCAGACGCGCCCGCCGGCCGTCCTCCACCGCATAGGCCGCCCATCCGCCACCGTCGCGGAACAGGGCCGACAGCGGGGCCGTCAAAACGCCGTCCTTGCGCCACGCCGTGATCGCCACGTCCACCCGGAAGCCATGTCCCAGGCGTTCGGGAACGACGGCGGAAGGGGCGAAATCGATGAGCACGTCGACGCGCTGCTCCTCGATCCCCAGCACCGAGGTCTTGGTGTAGCCGAACGGTTCGATGCGCCGCACCCGGCCTTGCAGGGGCTCGCCGCCCCAGCCGGTGATGGCGGCGTCGGCGCCTTCGCGGATTTGCGCGGCGTCGGTGGTGAGCAACTCCACCACCACCTCC
>JADGBG010000046.1:19907-21562 GCA_015231605.1 Alphaproteobacteria bacterium
CGCGCGGGTCGCCCACTTCCAGCAAGGGCGTGCCGGCCGCGACAACCTGTTCGCTTTCCTCCAGCACGCGCAACACCCGCCCGTCCACCGGCGACGTCACGGCGACGCAGCACGCGCCGTCCCGCTCCGCCCCCGTGGGCGGCGTCAGCCTGGCCCGCGCGGTTTCCAGTTCATGGCGGCGCACTTCGACCGTGGCCTCGGCGCTGCGCACGGCGGCGGCCTGGGCGTCCGCGTCCAGGACGGCCTTGTCCAGGGCGCGGGCCGCGATGGTCCCCTTGCCGCTCAGCGTGCGGGCGCGTTCCAACTCCGTCTTGGCGAAGGCCAGTTCGGCCCGCGCGCGGTCCAGGTCGGCGCGTGCCAGATCCAAGGCGTCGGCGGCGGCCCGCGCGGTGGCTTCGGCCTCGGCGCGCGCCCGGGTGTCGAGGAACGCCGGTTCGGCCGGTTGGATCACCGCCAGATCCGCCTGCCCCCGCGTCACGGCGTCGCCCGCGCGCAAGGGGATGCGCAACAGCCGCCCGGCCACCGGCGCGGACAGGGTATAGATGTCCTTGACCCGCGTGCGCCCCTCGCCCGTCACCGCGACGGTCATGGGCGCGCGGACCACCGGGACGGCGTCCACCGGAATGCGGGCGGGCAGGAAGCTCCACGCCAGAACCGCCGCAAGCGCCGTCGCCGCCGCCCCCCAAAACAGGTAGCGCCCGAGGCTCACCGGATGGTTTTGCATTTGCGTCATGCCGTCATTGCCTCACTCTGGCGTCTTCAGGGCCGCCACGATGTCCAGGCGGGCGATGCGCACGACCATCGCCGCCCCCGAACCCAGCACCGCCAACACCGCCACGCCCATGGCGGCCCCATAGGTTTCGCGCGCCACCACCAGCGGGATGCGGTAAAGCTCCGTGTCCAGCGACAGCGTCCACATCCACGCCAGACCGTATCCCAAGGCGCAGCCCAAGGGCAGCGCCGCCAGCGTCAACAGCGCCAGTTCTCCCAACAGGATATAGGCCGCCTCGCCCCGCGTGAAGCCCAGGACGCGCAGGCTCGCCAATTCCCGCGCGCGTTCCGACAGCGATATGCGCGCGGCGTTGTACACCACCCCCACCGCGATGACGGCGGCGAAGCCCACGTTGAACGCGGTCATGATCAGGATGTTTTCCGCCATGGTGTCGCGAAAGGTCTTCACCGCGGAAGTCTTCACCGCCACGCCGGCGACGTTGGGGGCGACCTTGACGGCCCGGAAGAACGCATCGGCTTGGGCGTCGTCGAGGCGGACGTGCACGCCGCTCACCCGGTCGGACTCGCCCATCAGGGCGTTGAGCCAGTCCAGTCCGACGTAGGCCGGACTGCCCAGCAGGGTTTCGGACACCTGCGCCACCGGCAGCGCCAGCACCGGACGGCGGCCTTCGGTGACGCGCACGCTCACCACGTCGCCCCGCCCCGCGCCCAGCAGCTCGGCCAGTTTTCTGGACAGCACCAGACCGCGTTCGGGCACGGCGATGGGGTTGAAATCGGCATCCAGAACGCGGTTGAGACGCCCGGCCCCGGCGACGCCGGTCAGCGGCTCCAACCGTTCGCGGCCCTGAAACGACAGCTTGGCGGACACGGTGCGGAACGGCTGGACCGCCGTGACGCCGGGCAGCGCCCGCACCCCGGCCACC
>JADGBG010000198.1 GCA_015231605.1 Alphaproteobacteria bacterium
GGAGGGCGGCGTAACGTTCCGCGCTGGCCCCGACGTCGATGTCGGTCGGCGACGTGGTGGTGACCAAGCCCGGCTACGGCACCTTTGCCGAGGCCGCGTGCGCGGGCGCGGCCTTGTTGAGCATGGAACGCCCCGGTTGGCCGGAATGGCCGCACATGCTGGACTGGCTGCAAGGCCACGTCCCGGCGGCGTCCGTGCCGGCCGACCGCTTGCGTCGGGGCGACATCGTTGCCGAACTGGAAATGCTGGCGGCGAACGATTGGCGCGACCCGGCCCGGCCCAGCGGTGCCGAGGAAGCGGCAATGGCAATTCTCGCTTATTTCGCGTGAGTCCGTCCTATAGACTGGCTCGGACGCCCGATTCCACGGAGACGACATGTCCGGTTCCAACGACTGCATCACGCCCCAGGGCTTCGCCCGGCTCAACGCCGAGCTGAAGCAGCTGTGGGAAGGCGAGCGCCCGCAGGTGGTGCGCACCGTGTCGTGGGCGGCGGGCAACGGCGACCGTTCGGAAAACGGCGATTATCTCTATGGCAAGAAGCGCCTGCGCCAGATCGACGGGCGGGTGCGGTTTTTGCGCAAGCGTCTGGAAAGCGTCACCGTGGTCGATCCCAGCCGTCAGGTCGAGCGAGACCGGGTGCTGTTCGGCGCGACCGTTCGCTACGAGCGGGAAAACGGTCAGGTCCAGACCGTGACCATCGTCGGGCGGGACGAAACCGACCCCGGCCGTGGCCTGATCAGCATGGATTCCCCCATCGGGCGCGCGCTGTTGAAAAGGCGGGTTGGGGATCTGGTGGCGGTGCGCACCCCGGGTGGAGAGGATGAACTGGAAATCCTGAACATTTCCTATCCGCCCTCCACATGAATGCGCACATGGAGGACAACGCGGTCAATGCCGCGCACGACGAGCTTGTCCTGGATGTCGCGGCGATGATGGCCGTCCTGGCTCCCATGATGCCCCGCGTTCCGGTGGAGTGAGGCCGCGCCGGGCTACAGTCAGTCCTTGCGTCCGCCCGCCCATGCTGTACCCTGGGGCACAAGGGACTGGCATGTCCTTCATAAGAAAGGCCCGAATTCATGAATCGCATCCTTGCCGCAATGTCGTGCGCGCTGACCTTCGCCACAGCCACGCCCATGGTGGGCTGGGCCGGGGAGATCGATTTGGCGTCGTTTCGCGCCATCTACGACATCCGGCTGGCCCAGGCGCACGGCGGCGCGGGGGTGGGCGCGGTGACGGGACGCATCGTTTATGGCGTGGAAAAGACCTGCGACGCATGGATCATCAATCAAACCGGTCTGATGCGGTTGCAGATGTTGGAAGGCGACACTCTCGACCAGCCCCTGAACTTCTCGTCCTGGGAAGCGGACGATGGCGCGCATTACCGGTTCAGCGTTCCGGCGGACGGTGACCACGACGAGGCGATCTTGGGCAGCGCGGATATGAAACCCACGGGGGGGACGGTTGTCTTCACCCGTCCTTCGGCCGAGATTTTCGATTTGCCCGCCGGCACGGTCTTTCCCGTTCAGCACACTCGCCATGTCATCGAACAGGCGCGCGCCGGGACGCGTCAGTTCCAGAACACGATTTTCGAGGGCACCGACGTGGAAGGGGCGAAGCTGCTGGTCACGTTCATCAGCCCCTTGGCCAAAGGCGTGCGCGCGGCGGTTAAAAAGGCCCTGGGCGAAAGCGTCGATCCGGCGCTCGATCATCCCGGATGGAACTTCCGCATGGCCTATTTCGACCCCGCCAACCGCACTGGCGAGCCGTTGTACGAGATCGAGGCGGACTACCTCGACAACGGCGTGCCCTTGCGCTGGTTGCTCGATTATGGCCCTTACAGCGTGGAAATGATCCTCGGCGGGTTCGAAACCCTGCCCCCGCCCGAGTGTTGACGCCGGACGGCCATTACTTTTCCGCCCTGGCGGCCGCCACCATTTCCTTCAATTCCTCCAGATCCGCCGCGCCCGGTCGAATGGCCGAGCCGACAATGAACGCGGGCGTTCCGTTGATGCCGAGCGCCTGGGCCTGACGGCGATTTTCGATCAAGATGGCGTCGATATCAGGATCGTTCTGGTGTTTTTCCATCAGCAGGGCGTCTACGCCGACGTCGTGCGCGATCGCCACGATCCTGGCTTCATCCAATTGCCCCTTGCTGGTCATCAGGGCGGTGTGGAAGGCCGCGTATTTATCCGCTTGGTGACGCCATACCGACAGCGCGGCGCGCGAAGCCAACACCGATTCCGGTCCCAGGATGGGGAACTCCTTGAACACGAAGCGAATGCGCTTGTCGCCCGCCACCAGATCGTTGGTGGCGCCGATCCCGCGCTTGCAGAACCCGCAACGGTAATCGAAGAACTCCACCACCGTCACGTCGCCGTTCGCGTCGCCGACGAACGGGTCGCCGCCGTCCACGCCCCACGCCGATTGCAACTCCAGGATCGCGGCCTTTTGCCGATCGGCCTCTTCGGCCTCGGCGCGGCGTTCCATGTCCATCAGGGATTTGAGAACGGCCTCCGGATGCTGGGCGATGTAGTCGCGCACGATGGCCTCGACCTCGCGCTTTTGGGCGTCGGACAGCGCCGTTTCCGCCTGGGCGGAGAGCATCGGCAGGGTGCTCAGGACGGCGGCGGCGATAATCGGCTTGAGGTTCGGCATATGGGACTCCAGGGTTGGTGGTGTGAGCATCTTGCGCATACGGCGCGGGGTGGGTCAACGCGTCAACGTCATTTCCGAAACCATGGCGCTGGCGGGCTCGGCGGATGGAACGGCGGTCATGCCGATGAAGGTGATGGCGGCCTTGGAAACGTCGTCCCCCGGCCAGGCTTGGATGTAGAGCTTCGACAGATCGACCAGTTCCGTCCACCAGATGCGGGTGTTCTCGCGTCCGCCCCGCGCGGTGTAAACGGGCGGGTCATGGGGGCGGTTGGCGGGTGG
>JADGBG010000047.1 GCA_015231605.1 Alphaproteobacteria bacterium
ATCCGACGGGCGGTTTTAATAATTCTGCACGCGATCTCGCCGCGATTTGCAATAAGAATTTTTGAAAACATAGCGTCCCCGTGTGTCAGTTTCAACGATCAGAAGCGCGGCCAAGAGCCGCCAGCTCTTGCCCCAACCAACGTCGGGTATCGCCGGGACGCAATACGGCGTCGAGGGCACCGTTTTGAAGCAAATGGGGTGCGGCCAGGGTTGGCAGCAGGGTTTGCGCCTGCGCCGGGGCAAGGTCTTCAATGCCCTTCGGGCCCGCCAACCCCATGGATGCGCTATCCCAGGCCACCACCCCGGCGGCGGCCGTGGCGGCGGTGGGAAAGCTGGCGATGCGCCACGTCGGCGGGTTCACCGGCGACGTGCTGGGCGCGGCCCAGCAGATGGCGGAGGCCCTGGTGCTGGCCGGATTGGCCATGGCGTTTTCCCACGGTTTCCCGTAAACCAACGCCATGTCGAACGAAATCCAAGCGATCGCGACCCGTTGGTGGTGGGTGCGCCACGCCCCGGTGGTGGGCGCGGACAGCGGCCGTCTGTCGGGACAGAACGATGTGCCCGCCGACCTGTCCGACCGGGCGGCGTTCGCCTTTCTCGCCCCGCAACTGCCGCAAGGCGCGGCGTGGTTGACGACGCCCCTGCAACGCACCCGCCAGACCGCCGAGGCCCTGTGGGCGGCGGGGGCGGACCGCGCGGAACCGGCCATCGAGCCCGCGTTCCAAGAACAGGCGTTCGGCGATTGGACGGGCATGACCTGGACGGACATCGCCCGGCGCCCCGAATCGGAAGCCTTTTGGGCCGATGCCGCCCACGCCGTGCCTCCCAACGCGGTTACGGGCCGGCTCGCGGAAAGCTTCGCCGACGTGTGCCGGCGGGTGACGCGGCGGATGGACGAGCTCACGGTCGAATTTGCGGGCCGCGATATCGTCTGCGTCGCCCACGCGGGCTCCATCCGCGCCGCCGTGGCGCACGCCCTGGGATTGACGCCCGAACAGGCCCTGGCGCTGGATGTGCAAAACACCGCGCTGACGCGGCTCGACCATTTCACTTCGGGCCTCAAGACGCTGCGCGGCGGAAACTGGCGCGTTGTTGCGCTGAACCGGATTTGATAGGCTCCGATTCCCTTTGACGGAGTCTCCCGCGTGACCGACAGCCTCGCCCTGCCCCCCCTGACCCTGGTCCTCGGCGGCCAGCGTTCGGGAAAAAGCGCCCATGCCGAGCGCCTGATGGCCGGCGGCGGGGTGTATCTGGCGACCGGCCACGCCAGTGACGACGAGATGGCGGCGCGCATCCAGGCCCACCAGGACCGCCGCGCAGACGGCTGGGCCACGGTGGAAGAACCGTTGGATTTGGTCGCCGCCCTGGCGCGCGCCCACAAACTGCACGCGGGCCGCCCGGTTTTGGTCGATTCGCTGGGCATGTGGGTGGCCAACATGCTGCACGCGGGCCGCGCTCCGGTGCTGGAGGCCGAAGCGCTGGCCGACGCGATGCGGTCCCACCCCGCCCCCGTGGTGGCGGTGGCGGAGGACGTGGGCCAGGGGCTCGTGCCCATGAACGCGGTGGGCCGCGCCTTTATCGATGCGCTGGGCTTGGTCAATCAGATGGTGGCCGCCAAGGCCGCCCGCGTCGTGGCGGTCCATGCCGGGCTGCCGTTGGTTCTGAAAAACGAAACATAAGATGAACGGAATTATGGTTAATCAAAATCTAAGGCATATATATTGACACCAGATCCCGGATAACCCGCATAACGCACTGAATAAAAATAATAAAATAGAAATAAAAAGAAGGACTTGTTTTCATGTCGAAACGCACGAAGATCCCCGCGACCGTCATCACCGGGTTCCTGGGGGCGGGCAAGACCACGCTGATTCGCCACATGCTGGAAAACGCCGGGGGACGGCGCATCGCCTTGGTGATCAATGAATTCGGCGACTTGGGCATCGACCGCGAGATCGTGCGCGGCTGCGGCATCGCAAGCTGCCGGGACGAGGACGTGGTGGAGTTGGCCAACGGCTGCATCTGCTGCACCGTGGCCGACGACTTCCTGCCGGTGATGGAGGCCCTGGTCGAACGCGCCGATCCGCCCGAGCACATCGTCATCGAAACCTCCGGCCTGGCGCTGCCCAAGCCCTTGATCCGCGCCTTCAACTGGCCGGAAATCAAGACCCGGGTCACGGTGGACGGGGTGGTCGCGGTGGTGGACGGACCGGCGCTGGCCGCCGGCCAGTTCGCCGCCAACGAAGCCGCCGTCCAAGCCCAGCGCGAGGCCGACGCAAGCCTGAACCACGAAAACCCGCTCGAAGACCTGTTCGAGGACCAGGTTCACGCCGCCGACATGGTGCTGCTCAATAAGGCCGACTTGCTGGACGAGGCCGAGGCCGATCGTCTGATCGCCGAACTGACCCGCCAGTTGCGTCCCGGCGTTCATGTGGTCAAGACCAGTCACGGCAACGTCGGCGTGGACGTGTTGCTGGGCCTGGACGCCGCGGCCGAAGACGACCTGGACGCCCGCCATGCGCATCACGATCATCATCATGATCATGATCACGACGACGATCACGATCACGATCAAACGGATACTCTTATTCATCAACACGACCATGACCACGACGACTTCGAAAGCTTCGTGGTGGACGTGCCGGCCCAAGGCGACCCCGCCCGCCTGGAAGCCCGCCTGATCGACATCGTCACCGCGCACAACGTGTTGCGCGTCAAGGGATTCGTCGAAGTGACCGGCAAGCCCATGCGCCATGTGGTGCAGGGCGTGGGCGCGCGCTTCACCCGCTACTTCGACCGGCCCTGGGGCGTGGACGAGGACCGCCGGGGCCGTTTGGTGGTGATCGGACAGGCCGGGCTGGACCGCGCGGCCATCACGGCGGCGCTCCAGGACAGCGCGGCCTGATGCATCTGCTGGCCGCCCAGCCCGGAGCCGTTCAGGACGGATCCGATGCCGTCGACCTGGGGCAGACCCCGGGCGACATCGTCGTGATCACGGCGGCCGACACCGAAATTTCCGCCCTCGCGCACGCGCGGCGCGCCTTGGCGACGGCGGACGGGGGCGTGCCCAGCCTGCGTCTCGCGAACATGATGCATTTGGGCCACCCCATGTCGGTGGACTTGTATGTCGACGCGGTGGTCCGTCACGCCAAGCTGGTGGTGGTGCGGGTGCTGGGCGGGCGGGGCTATTGGCCCTACGGTATCGACGAGGTCGTGGCGGCATGCCGCGACGCGGGCATCCCCGTGGCGTTCCTGCCCGGCGACGACCAGCCCGACGCCGAGCTTGCCGCCCTCACCACGCTGAAGCGCGAGGACGCGCACCGGCTGTGGCGGTATCTGGCGTTGGGCGGACCGGACAACGCCCGTGAGTTCCTGCGCTTTTCGAGTTCCATCGTTGGCCATGATTCCCCCTGGGTGGAGCCGCGCCCGGTGCTGCCCGCCGGGGTCTATTGGCCGGGCGAGGGCGGCGTGACGCTGGACGCGGTGCGGGCCAAGTGGCGCGAAGGCCTGCCGGTCGCGCCGCTGCTGTTTTACCGCGCCCTGTATCTCGCCAACCAACTGGCTGCCGTCGACGACTTGGCGTGGGGGCTGGCGGACGCGGGACTGAATGCGCTGCCGATCTATGTTTCGAGCCTCAAGGACCCGGTTTCGGCCGCCACCGTATCGGATCTTCTCGACCGTGCGCACGACGACGAAATCTTTCCGCTCGGCGTGGTGCTCAACACCACCGGTTTCGCCGCCGGCCATCCGGGAGCCGCGCGTGCCGAAACGCCGTTCGACGCGTTTGATCTGACCGTATTGCAGGTGGTGCTGGCGGGGACCAACCGCGACGCCTGGGCCGGCAACGCCTGGGGCCTGACCGCGCGCGACATCGCCATGAACGTGGCGTTGCCGGAAGTGGACGGCCGGGTGCTGACCCGCGCCGTGGCGTTCAAAGGCCTGGCGGAGCGCGACGGCGAGACCGAGTGCGACATCGTCCAGCACCAGCCCGAGACCGAGCGCATCGCCTTCGTCGCCCAGCTGGCGCGGCGCTGGGCGTGGCTGCGCACCCAGGACGCCTGGGCCAAGCGGGTGGCCGTGGTGCTCGCCAACTATCCCAACCGCGACGCGCGCCTGGGCAACGGGGTGGGGTTGGATACCCCCCAGGGGGTGGTCAACGTGTTGAACGCGATGGCGTCGGCGGGCTATGGCGTCGAGAACATCCCGGCGGACGGCGACGCGCTGATCGAGCGCATCAAGGCCGGGCCCACCAACGCGCACGCCGAAGCACGCCGCAAACGCGCGGCCGAGGTGACGTTGGCCCTGGACGCCTACCGGGCCTTCTACGCCACCCTGCCCGAGGCGGTGCAAGCCAAGGTGACCGGCCGGTGGGGCGCGCCCGAGGCCGATCCCTTCGTCCACGACGGCGCGTTCGCCCTGCCGGTGGTGATGTGCGGCGAGGTGGCGGTGGGGCTGCAACCCGCGCGCGGCTACAACATCGACCCGGAAAAGACATACCACGACCCGGATCTGGTCCCGCCGCATGGCTATCTGGCGTTCTACGCCTGGATCCGCGAGGATTTCGACGCCGACGCGATCCTCCATTTCGGCAAGCACGGCAATCTGGAATGGCTGCCCGGCAAGGCGCTGGCGCTGTCGTCGGCATGTTTTCCCGAGGCCGCGTTGGGGCCGCTGCCCAACCTCTATCCGTTCATCGTCAACGACCCCGGCGAAGGCACGCAGGCCAAGCGGCGTTCCGGGGCGGTGATCGTCGACCACCTGACGCCGCCGTTGACCCGCGCCGAGACCTACGGGGCGCTCCGCGATCTCGAGCACCTGGTGGACGAGTATTTCGAAGCCGCCGGGACCGACCCGCGCCGCACCAAGGTGCTGAAGCGCGACATCCTCGACCTCTGCCACGTCACCGGTCTGGCCCGCGATGTCGGCATGCAAGACGGCGCGGGGGAAGACGAAAGCCTGCAAAAGCTCGACGCCTATCTGTGCGAGCTCAAGGAAATGCAGATCCGCGACGGCCTGCACGTGTTCGGCGAAAGCCCCACGGGCGATCTGCTCGACAACCTGTTGGTGGCGCTGGTGCGCGCCGGGCGCGGGACGGAGCCCGGCGACGCGTCGATCATCCGCGCCCTGGCGAATGATTTGGGGCTCGGCTTCGATCCGCTGGACTGCGATATGGGCGCGGGTTGGGACGGCCCGAGACCTCTTGCATTGCAGGCTATGGGTGCGCCGTGGCGGACCTTTGGCGACACGGTGGAGCGGCTGGAGATCCTGGCCCTGTCGCTGGTGTCCGGCGTCACGCCGCCCGAGCCCGATTGGGGCACGACGGCGGCGGTGCTGGACACGCTGAACCAGTCGATCCGTCCGGCGGTGGAAGCGTGTGGCGAGGCGGAAATCGCCGCGATCCTGAAAGGGCTGGACGGCCGCTTCGTCGAGCCCGGCCCCAGCGGCGCGCCGACCCGGGGCCGCCCGGAGGTCCTGCCCACCGGGCGCAACTTCTATTCCGTCGACACCCGCGCCGTGCCGACCCCGGCGGCGTGGCGATTGGGGTGGAAGTCGGCGTCGATCCTGCTCGACGCGCACCTGCAGGCGCACGGCGACTGGCCGAAAACGATGGTGGTGACGGCGTGGGGCACCTCCAACATGCGCACCGGTGGCGACGACATCGCGCAAGGATTGGCGTTGATGGGCGTACGCCCGACCTGGGACGCCGCCAGCCGCCGCGTCACGGGATTCGAGGTGCTGCCCCTGGAGGTTCTGGACCGTCCGCGCGTGGACGTGACGCTGCGCATCTCGGGTTTCTTCCGCGACGCCTTTCCGGGCCTGATCGACCTGTTCGACAGCGCGGTCCGCGCCGTCGCGGCGTTGGACGAGGACGCGGCGCAGAACCCCTTGGCGGCCCGCGTGAAACAGGAACAGGCGGAATTCCTGGCAAGCGGTCTACCCGTGGACGAAGCCCAGCGCCGCGCCGGGTTCCGCGTGTTCGGCTCCATGCCCGGGGCCTACGGCGCTGGGTTGCAGGCGCTGATGGACGAAAAGGGCTGGAAGACCGAGGACGATCTGGCCCGCGCCTACGTCGCCTGGGGCGGCTACGCATACGGTTCCGGCGCGGCGGGGGAGGCCCGCCACGGCCTGTTCGAAACCCGCCTGAAGCTGACCGAGGCCGTGGTGCAGAACCAGGACAACCGCGAACACGACCTGTTGGATTCGGATGACTACTACCAGTTCGAGGGGGGCGTGACGGCGGCGGTGCGCGTGCTGTCCGGCCAACAACCCGCCACCTGGCACATGGACCATTCGCACATCGACGCGCCCAAGGCCCGCACGCTGGACGACGAAATCGCCCGCGTGGTTCGTGCCCGCGTGGTCAACCCCAAATGGATCGAAGGGGTGATGCGCCATGGCTACAAGGGCGCGTTCGAAATGGCCGCCACGGTCGATTACCTGGTGTCCTTCGCCGCCACGGCCCGGTGCGTCAAGGACCATCACTTCGACGCCGTGTTCCAGGCGTATCTGGACGACGAGCGCGTCCGCCAGTTTCTCCAAGAAAAGAACCCCGACGCCCTCAAGGACATGGCCGAAAGGCTCATCGAAGCCCAAACCCGAGGCCTCTGGACCCCCCGGCTCAATTCGACGCGGATGGTGTTGGAGGGGTTGGCGAGGGGCTAGGCCGGCTTCGCCGCGATCCTTCACCTGGTTTCGGGTCTGGCGCCAAGTCTCCTTTGCGCGCCCCTCCGAGGGCTTGTTTTTTTTGGCCGGGCGGACCATATAGACCGCACACGCCAGAACTCATGAACCCGGCCCGAGAACCATGACCCCGTCCACGCACCGCACCAACTCCGAAGTCCTCACCGCCACCCTGGAGCTCGAGGGCCGCAAGGTCGTGGACATCGGCTGCGGCGAGGGCGATCTGGTGCGTCTGATGACCCGTCACGGGGCCAAGGCCTATGGGATCGAGCCGAACCCCGTCCAGCTGGAAAAGGCGCACGCCGAAAAGCCCGCGGGCGGCGAAGTCTATTACGAAGGCCGCGCCGAATCGCTGCCGTTCGACGACGAATCGGTGGATGTCGCGGTATTCTTCAACAGCCTGCACCACATTCCCGCCGCCGTCATGGACGCGGCGCTGGCCGAGGCCAAGCGCGCCCTCAAGCCCGGCGGCGTGATGTACGTCTGCGAACCGGTGGCCGAAGGCCCGCATTTCGAACTGATGCAACCCGTCCACGACGAAACCGTGGTGCGCGCCCAGGCCTACGCGGCCGTGCAAAAGGCCCGGGACGCGGGCGTCGCGGATGCGCTGGAATTCACCTATCTGCATCCCGCCCGGCACAAGGATTTCGCCCAGTTCAAGGAGCGCATGCTGCGCATCAATCCGCACCGCGCCGCCGATTTCGCGGCCCTGGAAGCGGATCTCCGGGCCGCCTTCGACCGCCTGGGCCGGGTGGACGGCGACGGTTTCGTGTTCGACCAGCCCATGCGCGTCAACATGCTGACCAAGGCCTGATCTACGCGTTCATGGCCGGTTAACGTTTTCTTTGCTATAATTTCACCGGTTTTCAACGAATCGCTGGGATACCCGCAATCATGGCCGAAGAGATTCCCGAAGAGGACGAGCACAAAGCCCTTCTCGACGTGCCGCTCGAAGTGACGGCCGTTCTGGGCACCGCCAACATGAAGGTGAGCCAACTGCTCAAGATGGGCCGCGGCGCCGTGGTGCAGCTCGACCGCACGGTCGGCGAGGACATCGAGATCAAAGCCAACGGCAACCTCATCGCCCGCGCCGGCGTGGTGGTGGTCGAAGACCACTTGGCCGTCACCATGACCCGCATCTTCAAGACCAACATCGGGCGTTGATCCACCGGCATCGTCTCCACGCATCGCGGCGCTCTTCAATTCCCTATTGAAACCCGGCGCGCCCGACCACGGCGGCGAGATCGTGGCGGCGGCCCACGAGCCCGTCGCGGCGCTGGATTTGGGGGGCGTCGCCGTTTCCTTCGTTTCGCTCTTTACGCCCGCACCCGTTTCAACTCCGACCAATGCGTGGTGTAGCGGGGTGAGCGGTGTTCGCGGCGCAGATGCCCGCCGTGCCCGAACCCCGCCGCGCCAAGCCGCACCAGATCGCGCCCGCCGCCCCGCGCGGAACCGTTGAGGCCGTCCAGCGCGCGCTGGAGGCGTTCGGCCTTATCCCGGTCCTCCACCGTCGGCGCGAACAGGGTCGGCTGGGCGCGGGTTTCCGGAGCGAGATCCAACAGCATCACGCCCGCCTTTTTGTACCGATACCCCGGACGGTAGGCGCGGCGCAGCGCCGCCAGCGCCGCGCGGGTGAGATCGACCGTCAAGTTCGACGGCGTCTCCAACGCCACCGTCGCGGCGGCGTGGCATTGCGGCGCGTTTTCCGCGAAGCGATCGGTGAGCGCGAAGGCGCACACCTGCCCCGCCACCATCGCCCCACCCGAACCATGGCCGTGACGCAGACGCTCCCCCGCCCGCGCGGCGAAGGTGGCGACCGCGTCCTTCACGTCGTCGAACGCCGTCACCGTCTGGGCGAAGGACCGCGAGGCCACGCACGATTTGCGGTCGGCGGGTTGGGTTTCCAGGCCCAGGCACGGCTGCCCCCGGAGCTCCAACAGCGTGCGCGCGCCCGTCACCCCCATTGTCTTGCGCACCCGGGCCTCGGGCTGGCGGGAAAACTCCAGCGCCGTTTGGATCCCCATGGCTTCCAGCCGTTTCGACCAGCGCCGCCCGATGCCCCATACGTCGCCCACCGGGGTCAACGCCAGCGCCGCGGCGACGGCGGCCGGCGTGTCCAGCACCAGCACGCCGCCCAGCTCCGGCGTCTTCTTGGCCCGCCCGGCGGCCACTTTGGCCAAGGTCTTGGTGGGCGCGGCCCCGACCGACACGGGAATGCCGGTCCAGCGGCGCACCGTGCGGCGAAGTTCGCCCAGATGCGCGTTCAGGTCCCAGCGTTCGAACCCGTCGAGGCCCAAAAACGCCTCGTCGATGGAATAGACCTCCAGGTCCGGGGAATAGCGCGCCAACACCGCCATGACGCGGGCCGACAGGTCGCCGTACAATTCGTAATTGGATGAAAATACGGCGACGCCATGGCGTTGGAACAGGGCGCGGACTTCGAAGAACGGCACGCCCATGGCGACGCCCAGCGCCTTGACCTCGCTGGAGCGCGCCACCACGCAGCCGTCGTTGTTGGACAACACCGCCACCGGCCGTCCTTCCAGGTCGGGCCGGAACACGCGTTCGCACGACGCGTAAAAATTGTTGCAGTCCACCAGGGCGAAAAACTTGGTCATGGCAGCCATCCCTCCTTCCGTCCGTCACCCCCCGCCCGCCAAGCGGCGCACGGCGCTGGTGACCACCCCCCACACGGCGGCGGAGGGATCGTCGGCGTCCCCGTCCAGGACGATGGGTGGAAAGTCCGGGTGTTCCGCCACCAGACGCCACGCGCCGGGACGGCCGCGCAGGCGCTTCACCGTCAGTTCGCCCCCCACCGCCGCGATCACCACGTGGCCGTCGCGGGGTTCGACGCTGCGGTCCACCACCAGAAGATCGCCCGGAAAGATGCCCGCGCCGGTCATGGATTCGCCCTCCACCCGCACGATGAAGGTGGCGGCGGGATGGCGGATCAGGTGGCGGTTGAGATCCAGGCTGCCTTCGATGTAATCCTCCGCCGGGGACGGAAAGCCCGCCCGCACGAAGCTGGCGAACAGCGGCACCGCCTGGGCGTGGCCCATGTCGGCGCGAAACAGCCGCAGCGCGTCGAAGCCCGAGCCCACGATGCGCGCCCGCCCGCCGCCGGCGCCCGCACACGGAATTTGCCGTCCGATTCCGTTCACGACGGCCTCCTCTGTCCATCTCGATCAAAAAAGAACATATAGCGAACATACGATACGTCGGCAAACCTGCCAAGCCCCCTTGAAAACCGCCGCAGGGGGTTCATACTTAAAAATTAGAGCGACTTATCCACTACGGGAGGGTGTTATGCTCATCGGCGTTCCCAAGGAAATCAAGGACAACGAGTTCCGCGTCGGCATGACGCCCGCCAGCGTGCGCGAAGCCGTGGGCCGCGGCCACCGGGTTCTGGTGCAGACGAATGCCGGCGTCGGCATCGGCGCGGCGGACGCGGACTATGCGGCGGTCGGCGCGGCCATCGCCTTGGACGCCGAACGCATCTGGGGCGAGGCCCAACTGGTGGTCAAGGTCAAGGAACCCCAATCCGGCGAGCGCGAACGGATGCGCGAAGGGCAGACCCTGTTCACCTATCTGCACCTGGCTCCGGATCCGAAGCAGACGTGGGAATTGATCAAGACCGGGGCCATCTGCATCGCGTACGAAACCGTTACCGCGCCGAGCGGCATCCTGCCGTTGCTCCATCCCATGAGCGAGGTGGCCGGGCGCATGTCCATCCAGGTGGCCCAGCACGCGCTGGAGCGCGAAGCGGGCGGCCGCGGCGTGTTGCTGGGCGGCGTGCCGGGCGTCGCCCCGGCCAAGGTGTGCGTCATCGGCGGCGGCACGGTGGGGGCCAACGCCGCCTTGATGGCGGTGGGCGCGGGGGCCGAGGTGACCGTTCTGGACAGAAACAACGAGACGCTGCGCGCGCTCAACGCGCGGTTCGGCGCGCGCATCAAGACTGTCCATTCCAATGCCGAGACGGTGGAGGAATACGTCCGCGACGCCGACGTGGTGGTGGGCGGCGTGCTGCTGCCGGGCGCGGCCGCGCCCCGGCTGGTGACGGAAGAGATGATCCGGGAAATGAGGCCCGGATCGGTGGTGGTGGACGTCGCCATCGACCAGGGCGGTTGCATCGCGACCTCGCGCCCGACCACGCATTCGCACCCGACCTACGTGGTCCACGACGTGGTGCACTACGCGGTGACCAACATGCCGGGGGCGGTGCCGCACACCTCGACCTACGCGCTGGGCAACGCCACCCTGCCGTTCGTCCTGGCGATCGCCGACAAGGGTGCAGAGCAAGCTATGAAAGACGACCCCCACCTGCGGGCGGGCCTCAACGTCTACAAGGGCAAGGTCACCTGCAAGGCCGTGGCGGAGGCGCAAGGACAGGACTACGCCGAGCCGCTTGCCTTACTGGGGTGATATCACCCCACCACGCCCCAGGCCATCAGCGCCATGGCGAGGAAGACGGCGGAGTTGGCGGCCTGACCGCCCAGCGCGCACAGGGAAAAGCGTTCGGGACAGTGCAGCACGGACAAGGACCAGCCCACCCCCGCGAGCGCCATGGCGGTCAGCACCAGGGCCGCGTTGAGCAGCGCCCCGTCGCCGCCGCCATCGAACGGCTGGAAGCTGCCCCACCAGAACAGGGCGTTGGCCGCAAGGCCGATGAGCAACGGGAAAGGCGAAATGGACGAAGCTTTCGTCCCCAAGGCGTCGATCGTGAACATGGCTCTTCTCTCCATCTGATCCACCCGGTTCTCGGGCGTGAGGTCATCGTGCGGCGATTCGCCCCACAATTCCGTGATCTGCGTCACAATGCCTAAAATTTTACGAAAATCCGCAAACGCGCGATCTGGGGGCGTGGCGCTAGGTGTCCGCGGCGCGGTCCGGGGCCTTTCCCACTGTTATGATTTAAGTTGTTTTCCCGGGGGCGGGCGGCTGATACGATTGAAATGGATAAAAACAAAATCGTGCCGTGGGCGATCTTCCGAGCCCTCGGGGGGGTGATGATGGGTAGGAACGCGTTCGTGCGGATGGCCGTTGTTGGGCTGTGCGCGGTGACTCTCGTGGCTTGTGGGGAACAGAAAACCGGGCCCACGCGGATCGGCATCATGCTGGGCGTGCCGTCGTTCAAGGACGCCACCGACGCCTTCAAGCAGGGCATGATCGAGCAAGGTTACGTCGAAGGCCAAACCATCCTGTTCGACGAGGTTTCGGCCAACGGCGACGAGGACGCCATGGCGCAAGGGTGCGAGCGGTTCGTCGACGGCCGCGTGGATCTCATCTTCGCCACCACCAATGGCGGCTCCGGGGCCTGTAAGAAGGCCATCGGCGACAGCGGCATCCCCATGGTGTTCGCCATCGTCATGAATCCCATGGCGTCGGGCATCGTCGACAGCATGGACCGGCCGTCCGGCAACGTCACCGGGGTGCGCAACGCGCTGTCCGAGTATGTCGGCAAGCGCGTGGAAATCCTCACCCAGCTCGCGCCCCATGTGAAGCGGGTGTGGATCCCCATCACCGCCGCCTATCCCACCACCAAGCACTTCCTGCCGCCGGTGGAGCGCGCCGCGCGAACGCTGGGGTTGACGCTGACGACCACCGAGCTGGCCACGCCGCAAGCCATCATCGATTATCTCGCCGCCACCCCGGACGCCCCGTTCGACGCCATCATGGTTCCGCCCAACATGGCCCCCCAGGCCAAGATCGCTTTCGACGCCATCATCAATTACGCGGCGGAACGCAACCTTCCGGTGATCGGCAATTCGGCCAAGAACATGCGCGAAGGCTGCCTGTTCAGCTATCACGTGGACATCGGCGAGGAAGGCCGCATCGCCGCCAGAATGGCGGATCGCATCCTCAAGGACGAAACCCGCGTTCCCTATCCGGTCGTCACCGGCGAGCCCGTCCTGAACATCAACGGCCGGGTCGCGGAGATTCTCGGTCTCGCCATCAGCGATGACCTGCGCGCCTTCGGAACCGTTTTGTATGAATGATCCCGCGCCACCGCCTCATCTCGGTCGGCCGGAGTCCGAGCCGAAGTCCGGCGGCGCGTCCCTCAACACCCTTTTGACGGTGGCGTTCGCCACGCTCGGCGTCTTGGGCGTTGTGGTCGCGGGCGGGGTGTTGACCTGGCAGCTCTACCAGAGCGAGCGCCGCGCGGCCATTCACGACATGGCGTTCTACGCCGCAACCGTGGCCAAGGAAATCACCACCCTGATTTCCGAGCTGGAAGCCACCCTGACCGCCATCGGTCAATATGACGCCATGCGCGCGCCGCATATGCGCGAAGCGCGCGTGGGGCGGGTCCTGTCCCACACCCTGGGGCGCTACAAAGGTTTGGAATCGCTGGCCGCGGTGGACGCATCCGGGCACGAGGTGCAAAAGGTCTCGCGCATCCAACTGGAAAGCGAGATGGCGTACCTCGAACACGCGGGCACCCCGCTGTGGGAAACCGTGCAGTCGGGCAAGGCCTACCTCGACACCGCGCCGCGGGGCCTCACGGCCCAAGCCCCCAACGTCACCCTGGCCACCCCCGTCACCGGGGCCGGCCCCCGCGACGACGGCGCCATGGTCGCGGTGCTGAACCTTAAATTTCTGTGGTCCGCGCTCGCCAAGCTGGAACTCGGCCCCGGTCATTCGGCGTATGTGATCGATCGCCACGGGCGAATGCTGAGCCACACCCTGATGAGCCAGGTTCTGCGCGGGGTCACCCTTGACCCCGTGATGACCGAGGACATCTTCGCCAGGCCCCGGCGGTATTCGGTGCATGAACGCACCAACGCCTTCGGAGAGCCGGTCTTGTCGGTGGCCGTGGGCGTGGAGCCGCACGGCTGGGCGGCGGTCTACGAGATCCCCCTCGCCGAGGCCTATCGGCCGGTGTTCCAGGCCGTCCTGTTCGCGTTGATCGTGGTGGCCGTGGTGGCCGCCGTGGCGGCCTTGGCCGGTTACGTCATGGCGCGACGCCTGTCCCTGCCCCTGTCGCGTCTCACCGCCGCCGCCACGCGGATCTCCCTGGGGGATTTCGGCAAACCGGTCGCCATCGAGGGAGCCCGGGAAACCCGCCAGTTGGGACAGGCCTTCACGGCCATGTCCCGGGAACTGGCAAGCATGGTCGACGCCCTGACCCGCGCCAAGGAGGAAGCGGAAGCCGCCAGCGCGGCCAAGACCAAGTTCCTGTCCTCCATGAGCCACGAACTGCGCACGCCGCTGAACGCCATTCTCGGCTTCGCCCAGCTGTTGCGCATGCACCCCACGGACCGGCTGACCGAGGAACAGGCCGCCAACGTCGACATCATCCTCGGCAGCGGCGAACATTTGCTGGAACTCATCAACGAGGTTTTGGATCTGGCGCGCATCGAGGCCGACCGCGTGGCGCTGGACATGGAAGCCGTGGACGTCGGCGATGTCGTCAAGGACTGCGCGGTCCTCACCAAGGCGATGGGCGACAAATTCGGCGTCACGATCCGCATGGACGCCTCCGTTTCCGCCATGCCCGCGATCCACGCCGACCGCCTGCGCTTCAAGCAGGCCCTGTTGAACCTGGTGTCCAACGCGGTCAAGTACAACCGCCCCGGCGGCGCGGTGACGATCCGCGCCAACATGGCCGGGGGCGCCGTGGTGCGGGTGTCGGTGCGGGACACCGGCCCCGGCATTCCGCCGTCGGCGTGGGACAAATTGTTCGAGCCGTTCGACCGTCTGGGCGCGGAGGTCCGGGAAATCGAAGGGTCCGGCATCGGCCTCACCATCACCAAGAAGCTGGTGGAACTCATGGGCGGGGTCATCGGCTTCGACAGCGAGGTCGGCGTCGGTTCCACCTTCTGGATCGACATGCCCATGGCGGACCTCTGAACAGGGACCTATGCACACGCCGAAACCGGGGGTATAACGATGCCGGCGCGCGGGCGGCGCGCGGCATATCCGGACGTCAAGGGGGCAGGCCGTCATGGACGACGCACAGCACAAGACCGGGCGCGCGGGTCAATCCGTGGAACCGGCGGACATCAAAACCGTCACCGTCGCCCTGGTGGGCAATCCCAACTGCGGCAAGACGACGCTGTACAACAAGCTGACCGGGGCCGGGGAAAACGTCGGCAACTATCCCCGCGTCACCGTCGACGTCAAAAAGACCGTGATCCGCCACAAGGGCTGGACCATCAAGCTGGCGGATCTGCCGGGCATCTATTCGCTGACCTCGCAGTCGCCGGAGGAACGGATCGGCCGCGACTTCATCCAGTATGAGCGCCCGGACATCGTGCTCAACGTGCTGGACGCCGGAAACCTGGACCGCAACCTGTTCCTGACCACCCAGCTGATCGAAATGGGCCGCCCGCGGCTCTACGCGCTCAACATGATCGACGAGGCCAAGCGCAAGGGGATCGAGATCGACACCCACGCCATGGAGCAGGTTCTGGGCGGTCACGCCGTGGAAACCGTGGCCACCAAGGGCAAGGGGTTGGACACCTTGCTCGACAAGATCATCGACGTCGCCACCAACCACCTGCACGACCAGCCCAAGGTCGTGCCCTACGACAGCCACCTGGAGCAGGCGCTGGACCGGGTCCAGGCCCTGGTCGCCGACCTGCATCCGGGCGCCCTGGAGGCGGAACAAAGCCGCTGGCTCGCCATCAAGCTGCTGGAGGGCGACGACGAGATTTTCCGCAAGGAAAAGGAACACGGGCTGCTCATCGAAATGGTGCGCCGCGAACGGTTCGACCTCGCCCGCCACCATGGCGAGGACTGCGAAATCATGTTCTCCAACGCCCGCTACGGCTTCATCCACGGCCTGCTCAGCGAGGTCCGCACCCGCACGCCGGAAGCCTATCGGATCAAGGACCTGACCCATCGGCTCGACCGCATCGTGCTGCACCGCTGGCTCGGCATGCCGATCTTCTTCGCCCTGATGTGGTTGATGTTCGAAAGCACCTTCAGCCTCGGCAACTATCCCGCCGACGCCATCGACTGGGCGTGGTCGCTGGGCTCCGGGTTCATCGCCGGGTTCATTCCCGAGGGGTTGGTCCACGGTCTCGTCATCGACGGGGTCCTGACCGGCATGGGCGCGGTGATCGTGTTCCTGCCGTACATTCTGATTCTGTTCTTTTTCATCGCCCTGTTCAGCGAAACCGGGTATCTGGCGCGTTCGTCGTTCCTGCTGGACCGCGCCATGCACATGTTCGGCCTGCACGGCAAGGCGTTCATTCCCCTGGTCATGGGGTTCGGCTGCAACGTGCCGGCGGTGATGGCGTCGCGCACCATCGAAAGTCCCCAGGCGCGCCTGGTGGCGATCCTGGTCAACCCGTTCATGTCGTGCTCCCAGCGCCTGCCGGGCTTCATCTTGCTGTCGGGCGCGTTCTTCGCCGAACAGGCCGGGCTGGTGATTTTCGCCATCTACATGACCAGCATTTTCACCGCCATGGCGGCGGCGGTGTTCCTGTCGCGCTTCGTCGTCCGGGGCGGTTCGGAATCCTTCATCATGGAACTGCCGCCCTACCGCCTGCCGACCATCGGTTCCGTCCTGTATCACATGTGGGACAAGGCGTGGGACTTCGTGCGCATGGTGGGCATGGTGATCGTGGTGGGTTCGGTCGTGGTGTGGTTCCTCCAGGCCTTCCCGCGCGAGGTCGACTACAGCCGCGACTACGGCTCGGAGATCGCCGCGCTCGAGGCGGCCCTGCCGGTCGGCGCGGATCGGGACGCCAAGGTGGCGGACCTGCTGATGACACAGGAACGCGAGCGGGTGGAGAAGAGCTACCTCGGCCAGGTCGGCCAAAGCATCAGCCCGGTGTTCGGGCCCTTGGGATTCGACTGGAAGGACACGGTTTCCATCATCACCGGCTTCTTCGCCAAGGAAATGGTGGTCGCCAGCTACGCCGTGCTGTATGGCCAGGACGACGGCAGCGAAAACGGTTCCGAAGGCCTGCGTCAGGCCCTGTCCGGGGCCATGACACCGCTCACCGCGTTCGCGTTGATGGTGTTTCTGTTGCTGTACGCGCCCTGCATGTCCACCTTCGCCGCCATCAAGCGCGAGGCCGGGGGCTGGGGCTGGGCGCTGTTCTCGCTGGGCTTTTCGCTCACCGTCGCATGGACCTTCGCCTTCATCGTGGTGACGGTGGGCGGGCTGTTGACCTAGCGAGCGGCCGTCAAGCCCTCACAGCGCCACGTCCATGCGGGCGTGAAATTGGCAAACGTGGTTCAGGCACACCTTGCACGGGCCGCCGTTTCCCGACTGGCAGGCCCTGAGGGCTTCGCTCAGATGCGGGTGAACGGACACCACGGCGTCCCGTTCCTTCACCGCCCAGACCTGCTCCACATCCACCGCGGCCTCGACATACATCACCGGATCCTCCCGTCCGCATGCGCCTGCGCGCTTCCAGGACACCAGGATACGGCGAATTTCCTGACGCCAACCTGACAGGCGGCGGATTGATCATAGGGCCGTGCGCTTGACCCGCAGGCCGGCCATGCGTCCGCGCATGTAGGCGCCCATGGCGGCGACGTCGGCGTCGCGGCGGAACGAACCGCGCCACGCCAGGGCGAGCTCGCGCGGCGGTCCGGCGGTCTTGAGCGGCCGCACGTCGAGTGCGGAAACGTTGAGCATCCCCGACGACAGGGCGATTTCCGGCAGAAACGTGATGCCCAGTCCGTTCGCCACCATTTCCGCCAAGGTGTAGAGACTGGAGGCGCCGAAGCTCTGGGACGGGGCCGGCAGTCCGCACGCCCCCAGCGCGTGGTCGCGCAGACAATGGCCGTCTTCCAACAACAACAGTTCCTCCGCGGGAAGGTCCGACGGCTTCAGTGAGCCCTTGCGGGCCAAAGGATGGCCCTTGGGCAGCGCCACCCAGAACGCGTCGCCGCCCAGCGCCAGGGTGTCCAGGCCCTGGGTGTCGTAGGGTAGGGCGATCAGCGCGGCCTCCAGCGCGCCCCGGCGCAACTGGTCCAGCACGTCGGCGCTTTGCCCTTCCTTCAGATACAGCTTCAAGTCCGGATACGCCGCGCGCAGGCCGCCCAGGATGCGCGGCAACACGAACGGTCCGATGGTGGGAATGACGCCGAGCCGCATCTGTCCGCACAGCGGCTGGGTCGAGGCCTGGGCGGTTTCCGCGATGTCGCGCGCCCCGGCCAGCACCGCGCGCGCCTTGTCGGCGATGTCCAGGCCCAGCGCCGTGGGGCGCACGGTGCGCTTGGTGCGTTCCACCAGTTCCGCGCCCAACAGGGTTTCCAGTTCGCGAATGCCGGCGCTGAGCGTCGATTGGGTGACGTGACAGCGTTCCGCCGCATGGCCGAAGTGGGTGAGGTCGACCACCGCGACGAGGTATTCGAGCTGGCGGAGGGTGGGCAGGTACATGATCGATTTTTCCACTTATTGAAACGATTTTAATTCATTGGATGGATTTGTGCAACGCCCGTATGTTCGCCTCGCACGCAACGTCCACACCAAGTCGAAACAAGGAGACACGACAATGATTGGCGCACCGAACACATCCGTGACCATCGAAAACCTAGAAGCCGCCTTCGCCGGCGAGTCCATGGCCAACCGCAAATACCTCTATTTCGCGCGCCGCTGCCGCGAACTGGGCGCGGTGGACGTGGCCGAGGTGTTCGAGGCCACCGCCCAACAGGAAACGGCCCATGCCTTCGGGCACCTGGAACTGCTGTACCCGTCCGCCGAACTCAGCGTCGAGCGCATGCTGGAACTGGCGGTCGAGGGCGAGACCTACGAGTACAGTGAAATGTATCCGAAGTTCCGCCATCTGGCGCTGGAGGAAGGCCGCATGGACGCGGTGGCCGAGATGGACGGGCAGATCGCGGAAAGCCGCGAACACGCCGAGCACTTCCAGGCCGTCCTGGCCAAGGCCGCCAAGCGCTTCGACGCCCTGGCCCGGGTCGAGGAACGCCACGCCGGACAGTATCAAAAGACGCTCGACACGGTCCGCGCCCAAAACGCCGCCGAATAACCGAACCGAACCCCATTCAAGGAGACCATCCATGCAAAAGCACGTCTGCATCGTCTGCAACTACGTTTACGACCCCGCCCAAGGCATGCCCGGGGACGGCATCGCCCCCGGCACCGCCTTCGCCGACATTCCCGACGATTGGGTCTGTCCCGACTGCGGCGTCGGCAAGGCCGACTTCGAAGTGATGGAAGAGGCCGCGTAAGCGGTCTCTTCCCCCACCCCCCACGGCCAAAGCGCAAGGATTGGAGAAACCCATGCAAGCGTTTGACATCGTCATCATCGGAACCGACATGGCGGGCGTCGCCACGGCCCGCGAAATCCGCAAGCGGAACGCCGACCTCGCCATCGCCCTGGCCGAAGCCGCCGGGCTGACGGTGGTGGTGTGTCCGCCCAGACCGGGCGCCGAGGGGGCCTGGACCGTCGGCGGCGAAGGGCCGGACCGGCGCGCGGTGTTCGCCGCCCCCGGCGGGCAGGTGCTCGGCTTCGCGCTCACCGGCGCGGAAACCAAGGCCCGCCAGGCCATGGCCAAGGCGATGGCGGACGTGCTCGCGGTCTGACCCGCTTTCGGCGGGGATTTTCTTGGTGAATTGCGCTTGCATTGCCGCGCGCGCACCGCTATAAACCGCCCTTCTCCGGCCAAAAACCGGGAAACCTGGCGGCATGGCAGGGCATGCCTCGACCGCCTAGAACGCTCAACAGCTCACACGATTTCGGCCGTGTGCGCCAAAGCAAACCGTAGCGAAGCGGCTACGGCGTTGCACAAACAGATAAAGGAACTGCGAAATGCCCAAGCTGAAGACCAAGTCCAGCGCCAAGAAGCGCTTCCGTCTCACCGGCACCGGCAAAGTCCGGGTCGGCGCCGCCAACCTGCGCCACATGCTGCGCCGCCGCTCTCAGAAAATGAAGCGTCAGGCCCGCGGCACCATGATCCTGTCGGATCAGGATGCGCGCATCGTGAAATCCTACATGCCGTACGCCAACTGAGCGTCGCCACATAAGATTTAGAGACGGAGAACCGATATGTCCCGCGTCAAACGTGGCGTCACCAGCCACGCCCGCCACAAGAAAGTCATCAAGGCCGCCAAGGGTTACCGCGGCCGCAACAAGAGCAACTTCACCATCGCGATCGAGAAGGTCGAAAAGGGCCTTCAGTACCAGTATCGCGACCGCCGCACCAAGAAGCGCGAATTCCGCAGCCTGTGGATCCAGCGCATCAACGCCGCCGCGCGCCTGGACGGCATGACCTATTCGTCCTTCATGAACGGCCTGAACAAGGCCGGGATCGAACTGGACCGCAAGGTTCTGGCCGACATCGCCGTGCGCGAGCCGGAAGCGTTTAAGAGCTTGGTGGAACAGGCCCAGGCCGCTCTCAGCAAGTAAACGCTGGATTTCGTCGTCCGGTTTAAGTCATCGAGAGGGGGGCTGGCGCCTGCGCCAGCCCCTTTCGTGCGTAAAGGGAACCAAAGCCGTGGAAAACCCGGAACACCTCAAAGCCGATCTGCTGGCCCAGGTCGAGGCCGCCGCCACCCTCCAGGCCCTGGAGGACGTGCGCGTCGCCGCCCTGGGCAAGAAGGGCGCGATCACGGCCCAGATGAAGACCCTGGGCGGTCTCGACCCCGAAGCCCGCAAGGCCATGGGGCAGGCGTTGAACGCCGTCAAGGACGCGGTGGCCGAGGCCATCGACACCAAGAAGGCCGCCATGGCGGACGCCGAACTCGACGCCAAACTTTTGGCGGAACGGGTCGACGTCACCCTGCCCGTGCGTCCCGAACGCGAAGGCCAGTTGCACCCCATCAGCCGCACCATCGAGGAAGTGGTGGCGATTCTGGGCGAGATGGGATTCGAGGTGCATGAAGGCCCGGAAATCGAGGACGACTGGTACAATTTCACCGCGTTGAACATTCCCGAGGACCATCCGGCACGTCAGGAGCACGACACCTTCTACCTGCCCGGCCACGGCGCCAAGGGCCGCAAGGTCCTGCGCACCCACACCTCGCCGGTGCAGATCCGCACCATGTTGAAGACCAAGCCGCCGCTGCGCATCATCGCGCCGGGGCGCACGTACCGCTGCGACTACGACGCCACGCATTCGCCGATGTTCCATCAGGTCGAGGGTTTGGTGATCGACAAGGCCGTGCACATGGGGCACCTCAAGGGCTGCCTGATCGATTTCTGCCGGGCCTACTTCGGCGTGGACGACCTGCCGGTGCGCTTCCGCCCCAGCTACTTCCCGTTCACCGAACCCTCCGCCGAAGTGGACATCGGCTGTTCGCGCGAAGGCGGCGAATTCAAGATCGGCCATGGCGATTCGTGGCTGGAAATTCTCGGCTGCGGCATGGTCAACCCGAAGGTTCTGGAAAATTGCGGCATCGATCCGGCCGAATACCAGGGCTTCGCCTTTGGCGTCGGCGTGGAACGCATCGCCATGCTGAAATACGGCATTCCGGATCTGCGCACGTTCTATGAATCCGATTTGCGCTGGCTCAGGCACTACGGCTTCAGCGCCTTGGATGTGCCGTCCATGGTGGGAGGGCTCAACCCATGAAATTCACGCTGAACTGGTTGAAGGACCACCTGGACACCGACGCCACCCTGACCGAGGTCGTCGAACGCCTGACCATGCTGGGTCTGGAGGTCGAAGGGGTCGAGGACCGCGCGGCGGGGCTCGAAGGCTTCGTCGTCGGCGAAGTGCTGGAAGCCGAACGCCACCCCGACGCCGACAAGCTGCAAATCCTCAAGGTGAACAACGGCACGGAAATCCTCCAGGTCGTGTGCGGCGCGCCCAAC
>JADGBG010000199.1 GCA_015231605.1 Alphaproteobacteria bacterium
TTTCGGGCCATAATGAGAATTGCTGGTACCGGTGGGGACGTGGTGGGCGGTTGCGAACCGGGGAGCGAACGCCTAGACTTGCGCAAAGGAGGCCGAAGGCCGCTTCAGACGTCACAGAAGATGGTGAGACCATGTCAGACACCTTTCGCAGCCGCGAAAAATGCTTTGAAGCCAAGCACAAGCTGGAAGAAGAGCTGTGCTTCAAGGCCCACTCCCACCGCGACAAGCTGTTGGGCCTGTGGGCGGCGGAAAAGATGGGCCTGGACGAAGACAACGCCAAAAATTACGCCCGCAAGGTGGTGATGGAAGACGTCGAGCATCCCGACGACCATGATCTGGCCGTGCGAATCCACGCCGATTTTCAGGACCGGGGAATCGACGTCGGGGTGGACGAAATCTACGCCGAGGCCGAACGACTGCTGCCCATCGCCCGCGACGACGTCAAGGCGGACTTCGAGGCCTTGGACGACGACCACGAGCACAGCGTTTAGCCGGCGGTTTCTTTAAAAGAATTGACAGGCCCCGCCGTGGGTTCCATGGTTTGCGGCGGGGAGCTTGCAACAAATTTGGGGGTGTCATGTCTTACCGGTATCTTCCCGACAATCTGGTCCTGTCGATCGAGGTCATCGACAACGACCACGACCGGCTGTTCGGTCTGTTGGACATGTTGAACATGTCCATCGCCGACAGGGACGTGAACGGTCTGCACTTCATCCTCAACGACGTGGCGGATTACGTGCGGTTTCATTTTTCCCGGGAAGAGGCGGGATTGACCGCCTGCGGCTACGCCGCCCTGGATGGCCATCTGGACGAACACGAACGGCTGAGGGAACAGGTCAGGGGGCTGATGGACGACCTGGAACGCAACCCGGCCACGTTCGACGAAGCCCGGCTTAACGAAATCCAGGCGTTTTTCCGCGAGTGGCTGGACCATCACATCGCGGTGGTGGACATGGCGTACCGCGATGCGATGCTGGCCTCTCCCGAGGCGCTGGAGGAGATGCAGAAGTTCAGCTTCGCCGGCGACGCCTGAGATTACCTTTCAAATGCGAAACGCCCCGGCGCGCATGAGCGGCCGGGGCGTTTTCCTTTGGGCCAGGTCGGCGTCAGCTTTCGCCGAACACGCGCCGGAAGATCGCGTCCACCCGCTTGGTGTGGTAGCTGAGCGAATCCTCCTCCAACAGACGCTTGAGATCCTCGACGTTCAGCACCTCTTTGAGTTCCTCGTCGTGGGACAGGAAGTAGAACAGGCGGTTGTCGTGATCCTTCGCGCCCTTTTCCACGGCGTTGAGCATGGGTTCGCTGTCGGGGTTGTCCGGGTCGATGCCGAAGCTCTTCCACACCAGCATGGCGTTGCGCTGCACGATTTTATACGCGGCCTCGCGCGAGACGTCGTTCTGGGTCAGGAACAGCAGCACGCGCTGGGCGTCGTGGATGCCGCCGAAGTTGTTGATCTGATCCATCATGTTGTCGGGATACAGCACCAGCTTGGAAATCACCCCGATCAGGCGTTTGAGCGCGAAGTTCAGCGTCACCGTGGCGTCGGGGGCGATCATGCGCTCCACCGACGAATGCGAAATGTCGCGTTCGTGCCACAGCGTCACGTTTTCCATGGCCGGCGTCACCGCCATGCGCACGATGCGCGCCATGCCGGTGAGGTTTTCGGTGAGGATCGGGTTGCGCTTGTGCGGCATCGCCGAGCTGCCCTTTTGACCCGGGGCGAAGTATTCCTGGGCCTCGCGCACTTCGGTGCGTTGCAGGTGGCGGATTTCGGTGGCGACGTTTTCCATGCTCGACGCGATCACGCCCAACGTGGCGAAATAGTTGGCGTGGCGGTCGCGCGGGATCACCTGGGTGGAGATCGGCTCGGGCTTCAGCCCCAGCTTTTCCGCCACGTATTCCTCGACGCGCGGGTCGATGTTGGCGAACGTGCCGATCGCGCCGGAAATGGCGCAGGTGGCGATTTCGTCCCGCGCGCGGAGCAGGCGTTCCTTGCCGCGTGCGAACTCGGCGTAAAAGCGCGCGAACTTGAGGCCCATGGTGGTCGGTTCGGCGTGGATGCCGTGGCTGCGCCCGATGCACGCCATGGTCTTGGTTTCCATGGCGCGGGCCTTCAGGGCGGCCAGAAGTTCGTCCAGGTTTTCCAACAGAATGTCGGCGGCCTGGGTCATTTGCACCGCGAGGCAGGTGTCCAGCACGTCGGAACTGGTCATGCCCTGGTGCACGAAGCGGGCTTCGTCGCCCACGTGTTCGGCCAGTTCGGTCAGGAACGCGATCACGTCGTGCTTGGTTTCCAGCTCGATATCGTCGATGCGCTGAATGCGCTCGTCCGTGTACGGCTTGTCGCCCTTTTCCCACACGGCCTTGGCGGCGTCCTTGGGGATCACGCCCAGTTCAGCCAGCGCGTCGCAGGCGTGCGCCTCGATCTCGAACCAGATGCGGAACTTGTTGGCGGGATCCCAGATCGTGGTCATCTCCGGGCGGGAGTAGCGGGGGATCATCTCTGTGTCTCCTTATCGGTAGAGCGGACAAAGGCGGCATTGTTCGGACACGCGCGGGAATCCGCATGCATGGGGTGGCTATGTGATAGCACAAACGGCCGATTATGGAAGAGCCGCGGCCCGTCAGTCCTCGTGAAACCCGCTCCACAGCCCGTTCAGGAACGCCAGCGCGTTCTTGCCCAGGACCGAACAGTCGTAGCCGCCTTCCTGCACCACCAGGGTGGGGAGGTCGAGGGCGGCGATGTGCCGGGCGTTCGCCGTGTAATCCTCGGCGACGAGATTCCAAGAACCCGACGGATCGTTGCGCGCCGTATCCAGCCCCAACGCGACCACCAGCACGTGGGGCCTGTAGGCCTTGATGGCCTTGCAGGCCTTTTTCAGGGCTCTC
>JADGBG010000200.1 GCA_015231605.1 Alphaproteobacteria bacterium
ATTTGCCCGCATTTTTACCTACATTAGCCGGCGTTTCCGTGCATCAGCACCAAGTCACAGTCCTAAATGCCAGGACATCCTCCGGCTCAAACCTGCCATCCGCCTATGGCTTCCAAATCAATTCTGAAGATTGCGAGCATGGATAACGGCACCAGTAAAACCACCCCAAGAAAACACAACGCAACCCTGAATTTTCTCATGAAAAGGCTAGCTACAGCATATAGCAGGTTCAAGCCGGCAACGAGCGGCATCGACAACATAACGAATGCCAAGGGTATGTGCAGGGCCGGCGTTGTATACAAGCTTTCGCCGGTAATGAGTATGTGCAGCCCTGGCAACAACACCAACGTCAAACACAAGGTGATCGATATCCAAACTTGAAATTCAAATTTACGGCTCATGAGAGATATTCGTCCTCAGAAGAACAAGCCGAAGAGGCGCGGCAAAGCCAAACACAACCTATAACATTGCCACGCCCCTTGTCACCTTATGGTTTTCTATATTTTCCCAACAACAGATCAGGAAGCTAGTCCATAGGGACATGGCCAAACATCCCGTCTTTGACCAAGTCACGCCATGCTTCAATATCTGCCATTCTATTCTTCATGGACGGTGGGGTGACATAATTGAAACTTCCGCGGGTTGCGGGGCGGCGTTGCCAAGGTTCGGAACCTTCACTTCATTCGCAAGGCCAGAGCCAAGGTCCGGCGCTTTGATGCTGCTCGCCATGCCAGAACCGAGATCGGGGACCTTAACGGCGTTTCCCAAACTCGAACCAATGTCTGGAGCCTTGACGGAATCAGCCAGGCCGGATGCAGTCTTGCCCGAGCCTGAGAAAAAATCACTGATCCCGTCTGTCATGCTGGAAAAGCTGTTCGCAAGGCTGTTCCCGAAATTGCTCAGCCCCTCACCGATGCCGCTGAACATGCCGCCGAAGTCGAAGAACTCGGGCAGCCCCGTTTCCGGGTTGATGGTGCCGCCGTCGGTGACGCGGTGCAGGAACATTGCTTCCTCGGGCGTGATGTGGGCTAGGATGGTGTCTCCATGGCGGCCCAGCTCACGCAGGCGAGCGGCGGCGGCGCGCAGGTCGCCCTGAATCGCGGCCTCGGTTTCGCCTCCCGGGCGCATGGCCCCGTCAACCCGCAGGCCGCGCGATTTTTGAAACGCCGTGATCGCTTCCATGAGTTGGCGATCGGGAAAGTCCGCGATACCCCATTCGGGGACGTCATAAAAGCCCAGGCGGTTCAGCGCATGCTTGGCCGCGAGGACGTCTTCGGGAAAGCAATTGGAGGATCGACTGACCCTCCCGTTCACATGAAACGGTGTCATGATGTTCTCGCTGTTTTTGCGCAAAGAAAAAGCGGCCCCAAGGGCCGCTCACGAAAAACCCCGCCGGGACGGCGGTGAAGTGGTTTTCAATCATTACGTCATAACGAATTCGTCAGAGAAGGTGTCCGTAATACACCGTCGAAAAAAAATAGAGATCGTAAAGATAATGCGCGGCAATAGGCGCAGACAATGTCTTCGTGCGCTTATAAAGCCACATGAACAACATTCCGATGATGCCCGCAAAAGCCATACCATACAGGCCTTGGGGTGCGTGGATCAGTCCAAATGCCATGAACGTCACGAGATATTGCAGGGTGGTCTTTCCGGGAAACACCCGAACGATGAGATAACGAAACACCAGTTCTTCGGAAACGGCGACCAACATCAACCCCACCGTCAAATCAAAGTAGATGTGGGGTTCAAATTGTATCGCGGAATACGGCCAGATCTGCCCCCCCAATACAGGGACATCTTTCCAAGTCGCCTGCTCAATGAAATGCGCCACTAACGAGACCATTAGAATAGAAACTGTCAATGCCAGCGTGCGTATCTCTAATGCCGAATTCGCCACGCGGAACCGGAACCCGCCGTAAGCAAGGGTCATGGCGATGATGAGCATGCGCTCCGCATAGTCCACGGAATATTCCAGCCATGTTGGAAACAACAGCTTTATCCAACCGGCCATAAGGATAAGGACGCAGATTATCAAAAGGCCGGGAGGGGAAATTGCCGGTTTTTTAGCCTTCGACGTCATGCGCTCTTTCTTTTGCAAGCAACGTCACCCCCCGACCGATGGGCCGGACACGGCGTACAGAAATCCCGAGAAAATCACCAGATCTACGACATAGTGCGATGCAATTGGCGCCACCAGCGTTTGAGTTTTCCGGTACAACCACATATCCAAAACTCCTGTCGCGCCCGTCACAGCAACGGCGTACCAGCCTTGAGGCGTGTGCAGAAAACCGAACAAAAGTACGGACAGAAAGTATTGCAGCTTCATGCTGGACGGAAACGTCCTGACAAACAGGTAACGAAAGAGAAGCTCTTCCGAAACGGCCACAAGCAACAAACCGACCGTCATGTCGAAAACAAACAACAGGCCAGAATCGATCATATAAAAATGGTATGTCCTATCGCCCAATATCGGCAAGGAAACCCAGGTTCGATGTTGGATGTAAAACAATGCCAAGGTCACAAGGATCACTCCCGCTGTCGGCATGACGACGCGTCGTGTAAAGACCGGGGCGGATGTCCTAAAACGGAACCCGCCGTAGGCGACAATCAAGACGATTATTACCGCGCGCTGGAGGTAATCGACCAAGTACGTGAACGTGATTGGCAGCAGCAGCTTGAACCATCCGGCAAACGCGATCAAAACACAGATCACGAGCAGGCCGGTGGGGGACAAGGCTGAACGTTGGGTTTTCAACTGCATCATCCTTCCCCCCCAAGTTATTATCTCTTATTACCAGCGTTTTCCTCCCGCAGGGAAGGATTCACATTTCACGTC
>JADGBG010000048.1:0-1129 GCA_015231605.1 Alphaproteobacteria bacterium
TACCACAACCCGATCACTCAGAAGGCCCTCGGCATTTCCGGATCAGCTGCGCAACAAGCCGGCTGGATCGGGGCCGGCATTGCGACAAACCCGGGGGAAGCCCTGCCGAGGGGCGGCGCTGCCATTCAGCAAATGGCGCAAGAACTTTACGAAAAGGCACGCAATTACGGCAACCCCAAGGACAAGGGATAAACGCCATGCATAAAATCATCATCATTACCGCCCTCACCCTGATCCTCGCCGCGTGCGGATCCACACGGGACGTTGAGCTCCCCAATAACGAAGGAGACGGCACGGACCTCATGCGCAAGAGCCCCTGCGCTTGCGCCAAGCTCGACTTTGACGGCCGGGGGTTCAAATGGGTTGGCTGAAACGACAAGGTCAGGTTCCGGACGAGACGAGCGAAGACTTTGGCGCAGAGTTCGTCCATGACGGACAAAAATATCGTGTCATCACCGGTCGCCATGCGTCGGTCATTCGGGCCGATCTGTACAGCTTCCAGGTGGCCCACCGCCGCCTTGCCTGGCTGTTTCGCCTCTCCGTTGCGACGAACATTGCGCTCGTCTGCCTTGCCGTAATCCTGGGCAACGGTATCGTGGAAATTGCCCCGCTGATCGGCAAAACGGAACTGGCCTTGTTGCGGGCGGATCCCAAAGACAACCGACTGTATCGGATCGAACCGCTGAGCAAGGACGTTGATGGCTTCGCGCTCGTCCTGGAGGACAAGGCCCGGCGCTATGTCCGGAATATTCTCGAAATCGACAGCGTGACGCAAACCGAACGCTTCCGCGAGGCGTTCCGAATGACCGACAGGGCGTTCTACGAGAAATTCCGCAAGGAACGGATCGACACCCGGGAAGTGCAGAACGCCATCGATAGCGGCCTGACGCGCTCGATCACCGTCGAAAGCGTCGACCGGATTAACGCCTTCGGCAACACGTACAAGTACGCCGTTGATTTCATCCAAACGGATGTGCGCCGGGGCGAGGTCGTCGAGACCCGCCGGCTGCGCGCGTACCTCAACATGACCACCCGAAAACAAGAAAACGTCAGCGAAGCGGACAAGTACGAAAACCCGCTTGGCATCACCGTGCTCGACATGGCGCTGAAGGAAAGAGGCAACTCATGA
>JADGBG010000048.1:1229-20338 GCA_015231605.1 Alphaproteobacteria bacterium
CCCGCTTGGCATCACCGTGCTCGACATGGCGCTGAAGGAAAGAGGCAACTCATGACCCCGAAATTTCTCCGTTTTTTAGTCTTGGTTCATATCATCATTGTCCTGTTGGCTTTTGCTATCGCCCCCTACGCGCATGCGCAAACCGCGATGCACCCGAACGGGGGCATTCCCCGGCCGCCCGTCCCTCCGTCCACCATCGACCAGGCCAAAAGCCAGGCCGAAGGCGCATTCTCGTCCATGCGCCGATCGGTCGTCGGCGGTCAGATCCAGGAGGCTTGGGACGAGGCCCCGGACGACGCCGGCGTGGTGCGGTTCCAATTCTGCGGGACGTGTTCATACAAGATGCGCCTTCGCCAGCACATGGTCACGGTGCTCGAACTGCCGAGCGGGGAGACGATCGAGCGCGCGGACGTCGGCGACAAGGACGAATTCGACGTCCAGCAACGCTCAGCGAACCGGCTATCCATCAAGCCCGCCGGATATGGCGTGGATTCCAACCTGATGATCTTCGGCAAATCGGGCACGGTTTATCCGGTCTATCTGCGCACGGAAAGCTACAACTCGGTCAACGTGCCGGATCTGTTCGTACGGATTGACGGCTCGGTGACCACCCGCGAAATCGCCGTTGATGGCCTTGGTGGTTTCGACGCCAGGAAAGATGGCCACCTTCCGGATGCGCCGGCCGGGGACGCCGGCAAGGCCGAGATTCCGCCCCTGGACATCGACCCCAAAACCCAGGCGGTCGCCGGACTGGAAGCGGACAAGCAAGGCCGCAAGCCCGGCGACTTCGTGAAGTCCTATCCGTTCAACCCGAACGAACTGTACGGCTGGGGTGAATTCGAGCTGTGGGGTGGTGGGCCACACATCGATGCGATGCGCAAGTCCGTCGAAACCGTCTTCCGCGACGATCACATGGTCTATGTCCGGCTCAAGCCCGGCTATGAGCTGCCGGTCGGTTACGTGGTCGTCGATGACCTCGACGAACTTGTGAACACGCGGATCGATGGCAACACCTTCATCATCGAAGTCGAGAAGGACCGCAACCTCTTCACCCTGAAGAACGGCGAAACCTATCTCTGTATCAAATATACGGGGTCGGCATGAGCGCATTGTGTGAAGCCCTGATCGCGCTCGGCCTGACGTTCGGCACGCTCTGTCAGCAAAACGTTGACGGCAAGGCGATCGAACTGCCGGCCGACGACAAGGACGCCTGGGCGGTGACGCCCCCGCCGCTGCCGGAGAAGATCGAGGCCCCGGCTTTCCCCCCTGTCGTCATCAAGGAACCGGCCCCGCCGCCTCCACCGCCGCCGCCTCAACCGGCCCCGGTCGTGGTCAAGCCGGAACCGCCCAAGCCGGATCCGTATCGCCTGGCGCTTGAGGCCGCAATCTCCGGAAAGCCGTACTCGGCCGATACGGAAGTGAAAATCGCGCCCGTTTCCCTGGGCACGTCCGCGGGCGATCTGTCCGGATTGTCGATGGCGTCGGCCGGGCCGCTGGATCTGCCGCCGCCCAACAGTCAGAAGCGTTATGAGAGCGATGGCTGGACGTCCAGCCTGCCGGTGGACAACTCGCGGATCCTGGCCGCCGATCGCTACATCAGCGGGTTGCTGGAAACCGGCTTCAACAGCCAACTCGACAGCGCGGCCGGCGGCGAAATCATCATTCAGACGACGCGTGACATTTTCGGATACCACGGCCGCGAAGCGTTGGTGCCGAAAGGCTCGCGCCTCAAATGCCGTTACGTGAGCCCGAAAAAGCAAGGCATCTCTCGTCAAGGCGCGGACTGCTATCGGATCCTCATGGGCGGTCATCGCGCCGAAATCCGTCAGCTCACGGCCACGGTCGGAGACGTCCAGGGCCACGCCGGCTTCACGGGCGAAGTCGATAACCGTTTTTGGGAAAAATACGGAACCGCGATCATCCTCGCTACGGTCTCCGCCGGTGTGCGCCTGGCAACGGCCGCAAGCGCCTCTAACAACCAAAACAGCCCGCTCGGCAATATCGCCGACAAGGGCTCCGAAGAGCTGAGCCAGAAATTCGGCGAAATCAGCGCTCAAGTCACTGAACAAACCGTGAATCTTGCCCAGGTGATCACCGCGTCCCAAGGCACGCGCGTGCAGATCCGGCCGATGAACGATTGGTACATCCACCCTGTAGGAGAAGAGAAATGAGAGCCTTTATTGCCGCCTTCTTGATTGCGGCCGCCAGCGCTACGCCCGGGCTGGCTCAAACCGCGACGACCGTCACGACCACGGAACCGACTGCCACGGCTACACCGGGCATGGTTTCGCCCAAGGTCGAAATCCGCATGCGCGCGCCGGAGATCACTGAAATCCCGCTCAACGCCCCCCAGGCGATCGATCTGGGAAGCTTGAGCGTGCCCGGGGCGTCCAAGGATCTGACGGACGGCGTCACGGTGAAGGCATTCACCCGCTACGTCGAATACGAAGGCCGCAAGATCGGTCAAATCGTTCTGGCCGGCGTTGAAAAGGACGGTCAGGTTGAACCGCTGCCAACGGTCGGCTTCAGCGCGCAATTCGATCTGACGGCCCCTGAGCTGGTGCCGAACACGGATGTCGTCGTCGAAGGCGATCAGGCCGCGATCCTGGCGGCACTCGAACGCCTGGCGGAAGCGGCCCCGAAAGAGGCCACGCCGGAAGAGGTCCAGATCACGAATGACGATAACAACGCGCAAAAGCAGGACGCCGGCGGATCCGCGCCGCAGAACGAGCAGGCTTCGTCCTGGCAGTCTCCGGAACCGGTTCAGGTGTCGGAAAGCGGCGAAAGCATCACGGTGACGAAAAACGGTTGCCAGATCCGTCCGGACATTGCGCAAATGCGCGCCTTCCAGCAAACCAAAACCGTGTCGATGAAGAACGGGGCGATCACTGCGGAAAGCGAGTGCTCGGACTCCCATGAAAGTTTCCCCATCGACCGCAGTTATTTCACCTGCCCGTATGATGAAGACACGGATCCCGCCGTCCGCACCGCGACGGCGCAGTACGGCCTCTATTACGTCGATAACGTGGGCAACAAGGTTGATGTGCCCTTTGAGGACGGGTCCGATTGCAAGGCGGATCCGGAGAAGATTTTCCCGATCACCGAAAAAACCTGCCCGATCCTGCTCGACTACACGGACGGCGCGGAAACGGCGGTCCCGCAATCGTCCTTGGTCTACCTCAACGACAATAACAAGGAGGTCCCGGTACGCGGCTGCCAGGCCTCCGAATCCAAACCTGCCGTTGCCATGACGCCGATCATCGGCGATTGCGGTATGCGCGACGATTTCTCCAACAATAAATCTTTTCAGCTCGGGACGTTCACTTATGTGCTTGACGGCATCACCTACCAGGCCGGTGGATGCACGGAAAACGGCTCCGTCTATGCGCATAAGAAAGCCTACACCGATCTTGCTGGCGAGCTTCTGTGCCCAGCGGTGAAGGATCAGGACGGCAAGCCCACGGCGCTTCAAAGCCGGATCGAAATCACCGTGGACGGACTGCCACAGTATCGGACGCTCTGCGCGCCGGACACGGGCGGCGAGATGGCCATCACGGCGACGACGGAAACATGTGACAACCCCGTCTCGTGGGATCATGACATCAACGCCGGCATCAGTTACGGACAGGAACGGTTTTACTTCACCGAAAATGGGCAACGCCGCTGGATCACGGGCTGCCAGAATTCGCAAACCACCTACCCGCACGATGTGACGATCGCTGGGTGGGACGCACACGACGACCAGCTTTTTGCTTACCCGAAATCCACCGTGACCATTTATCCGCCGTATGGGCGTTACGACGTTGTCGTGAACCAGGTTCTCTCTGGCGCCGTGCAAATGCCTTACGAGAAGACGGGCACAGTAACGCGCGAGACGGGAGTGCCGCTTTATCCAGACAACTCCTGCAACAAATTCGTCCAAACGGCCGAGTTCGAACTGTGGAAGCGTCCGGACACCACCACTTTTGAAAGGCAGATCGGCGAAGGGACCCCGGTCGGGCCGTCCTACGGATGCGTTAGGCAAGGAGGGTTGTCGCCAAGCGACTGGACGGCGGCGGGTAAGTCCGTTGGTGGGACGAATACTTCTGTCTACAACACGCAAGACAACCTGTACGTTACATATTGCTCGGGATATTCCGTCTACGGGCAATACTCAACGACGTCGCGCATCGTCCGACAGGATGGGCTGGTTGTTTCCACCCAAGACAGTGGGCTGAAAACAGTCTCAGGAGCACAGGGCGGGGCGGGCGGTCATGCCGGAGGGTGCGATGGCTCCTACGGCAACTCGCTTTTCTCAGGCTGGACCGCGCCGACACCGCCGCCCACCTCCGATGTCACGAGGTGGCTCTACGAATTGGGCTGGATGTGATCTGACATGAGTGGCGGATCACATTCAACTATGTCCGAAGATCATGGGAACAATGACCCTCTGATGGCTCGGCTGTTGTCCCCGCTCTCGAGCTTTTACGAGAGCGAGGACACCGTCGAAATGCGCATGGTCAAGCCGGGCTCCGTGATCACCGACCGGCGCGGCCGGGGCAAGAAGGTCATTGACGCGCCGGATCTGACACTGGCGGCCGTCGAAATCATCTGCAAGGCCCTGTCCAACCGGTTCGGCCTGAAATTCGACGTCGATGAGCATCCTAAGCTCAGCTGCGTCCTCCCGGGCGGACACCGGTTCGAATGCCTGCTCGGCGCGTCGGTGCAATCCGGCCTCTCGATGGCGATCCGGTGCAAGCATCCGTTCACCCCCACCTGGCAACAGCTGGGGGTCACGGACATGGTCAGGGATTACCTGATCGATGCCGTTGACCGACAAAAGAACATCATCGTTTCCGGTGCGACGAATACCGGTAAGACCACGCTGCTCAACAAGGCCATCGACGTTCTTCCAGATGATCGCCGTCTGATCGCCGTTGAAGACACCCCTGAGCTGCAAATCGGAAAATTCTGGGACTCAGTCGGCCTTCTCGCCGAACGAGAAACCTCCGGATCCTCCGGCATGGTCACGTATCGCGAACTCTATGACCACAAGATGCGGATCACGCCGGATCAAATCATCTTCGGGGAAATCTCAACGCTCAACGCCTTCGCTTTCCTGTCGGCGCTGAACTCTGGCGCGGAAGGTGTGATGTGCTCGATCCACGGAAAGAGCCCGCACCAGGTCATCCACCGCAAGTTCGACCAGAACATCGCCTGGGCCGGAGAAACCATGCCGAACGTCCCCGAGCTCCTGATGGAACTCATCGACGTCATCGTTCAGATCAAACGCTCGCCGGACGGCTGGCGGCGGATCTCCGACATCTACGAACCGATCAATGACCGCTTCGTCTTCAAGGACGGCAAGGAGGTATTGCCATGATCGCCTTTCGCATCGTTTCCGTCATCATTCTCTTCGCGGCCTTGGCGTCCGTGCTGCTTCAATGGAACCTGTCCATCGGCTTCGACCCGGTGGATGTCCGCTGGTGGGACTGGCTTCTCAAAGTCCTCGTCCAAACCGGCACTTTGCCGAACGAGATGCTTTATCCCCTCGCCTTTTCCTTCGCCGGCATGCTCATCGTCCTTGTCGTCGCCAAACTGGTGATCACCCGCCCATCGACCAGCACGATCAACGGCGGCCCTGACGCGCGCAACACTCACGGCTCGGCTGCATGGGCAACCTGGCTGGACGTGAAACGGACGGGCCTGGTGCGCAAGACCGGCGCGATCGTCGGTGGCTTTCGCCGTCGCTTCAAGACGGTTCCGTTGCGCCATGACGGCCCCGAACACATCATGGCCTTCGCGCCCACGCGATCGGGCAAGGGCGTCGGCCTGGTGCTCCCAACGCTTTTGACCTGGCTGGAATCCGTGATCGTCCTCGACATCAAGGGCGAGAACTTCGCCCTGTCAGCCGGCTGGCGCAAGATCATCGGACATACGGTGCTTCGGTTCGATCCGGCAGCTCCATCCGGATCCGTCCGATACAACCCCCTCGCCGAAGTTCGGGTCGGCACGGACCATGAAATCGCCGATTGCCAGAACATCGCTTCCATGATCATCGACCCGGACGGCAAGGGGCTTAAAGACTTTTGGATGCAATCCGGCTGGGAATGGCTTTCGGCCGTGATCCTTCACGTCCTGTATCGTATTCGACGGGACGATGGCCGGACGGCAACTCTGGCCGACGTCCACGCCTTTATGTCGGTCGGTCATGAAGACGAAGACGACATGATGAGCGGCGACGAAGGTTTCGAGGTGATCCTGGACGACATGGCGCGCTTTGATCACGGGCGTGACACGGTGAACGGCGAAGTCCATCGCGCCGCCGGTCGGATGCTCAAGCGCGCCCCCCAGGAACGCAGTGGCGTGCACAGCTCCGCAACCGTCCAGCTCGCTCTCTATTCGGACCCGATCGTGGCCCGCAACACCTCGGAATGCGATTTCCGGATCTCGGACCTGATGAACGGTGACCGCCCGACAAGCCTCTACGTGGTTATCCCGCCGTCCGACATCCAGCGCCTTCGCCCGCTGATCCGGATCCTCATGAACCAGTTCCTGACACGGCTCACTCAGGAAATGGAATTTGAGAACGGCGCGGCCAAAAGGCATTACAAGCACCGGCTTTTGCTGATGCTCGACGAATTCACCGCCATCGGGAAGTTGGAAATCTTCGAAAAAGCCCTCGCCTTCATGGCCGGCTACGGGCTCAAGGCGTTCATCATCATTCAGGATCTCACGCAGTTGCAGAAGGAGTACGGCCGCGAGGAATCCGTCACCTCCAACTGTCACGTCAAAATCGCCTTTGCGCCGAACAAGATCGAAACGGCCAAGTTGCTTTCCGACATGACCGGCAAGACCACCGTCGTGCAACGCAAGCGTTCGAAATCCTACGGCAAGAACGGCGCGAATGTGTCGGACAATCTCAGCGAAGTCGCCCGGCCGCTTATGACCCCGGACGAATGCATGTCGCTCAGCGGTATCCGCAAGGGACTGATGGGCCGCGTTATTCCCGGCAACATGCTGATCTTCGTGGCCGGCAATCGTCCGATCTACGGCCGGCAATGGCTGTATTTCCAGGACAAGGTTCTGAAAAGCCGCGCCGCAATCCCTGCCCCGGCCATGCAGAACCGCCAGGCGCAGGCTCCTTCAACTGAACACCCCGACGATTCCGAGGACCTGTATCTCCAGAAGTTAGCCGAAGCCGAGGGGATCTGACATGCGCCCCTGCAAGGAATTGCATCCGATCGAAACCCCTGACGCGCCGGAAGTCAGTCCGGGGCCGAACCGCTTCTGCCTCTCTCCGATGGCCAGAAGCCTCAACGCCAGGTGGGCTTTCGCTATCCGGTATTACGACAGGGAAAGAAAGCGCCTGGTCACCGATGAGTACGCGGCGGATACGCGCACCGATCTCGAACACCGTCGAACCGCCGTTCTCATTCACATCCGCAATAAGGGGCTCATCCCCTGTGAATGCGGTTGTGACTTCATGGGGCCGAAAGCCCCCTAACCCAGTCGCCCATGGGCGAAGGAAAGGAAAGAACATGCTTAACGATGACGAAATGACGGAAGCCGAAATCCGTCAAGCCGAAGCTGAAACCGTCGCTCGTGCGGCGGCGCGCGGCAATGCGCCCAGCGTCGATCCGGACGTGGCCGATGACATGGGCGCGTTTCAGGAAAACGCGCTCGACGCCGAAGCGGCCGAAGAAAGCCGCTTCGACGACGAACCGGACGCCATGACCGTAATTCTGGAGGACGGGCAATGAGCGGCGAACAAGGAAATTGGCGCAAGCACGTCGCTGAAGAAATCCTCGTGCAGATCGAACGGGGCACGGCCCCTTGGCAAAAGCCGTGGGCTCCCGGTGTTGTCGGCGATAAGCCGCACAACCCGGCAAGCAACCGGGCCTACAACGGTATCAACACGCTGTGGCTGGAAATGCAGGGCTACCGCGATCCGCGCTGGCTGACGCTGCGTCAGGCCAACGAAATGGGGGCGTCGGTGCGTGCCGGCGAAAAGGCGACGAAAGTCGAATACTGGATGTTGGCGGAATCCAAGCCCGTGATCGGCGACGACGGCCTTCCGCAAGTTGACGAGAACGGAAAGCCCATCACGCACATGGTCCCCTTGGAACGCCCGCGCGTTTTCTACGCCAACGTGTTCAACGCGGCGCAGATCGACGGGCTCGAACCTTACAAAGCCCCCGAACCGGGTTTCGAGCCATTGCAAAAGGCCGAAGAACTTCTCGCGGGCGGAGGCGTCGAAATCCGCCACGACCAGAACGACCGGGCGTTCTATCAACCCGGGCAGGATGAAATCCACCTGCCCCCTCAGTCGGCGTTTTCCGGGGCATACGAATATTACGCAACGGCGATGCACGAGCTGGGACACGCAACCGGCCATCGTTCACGCATGCACCGGGATTTCGGCCCGTTCGGCAGCGAGGTCTACGCCAAGGAAGAGCTCCGCGCCGAACTCACCAGCTACATCATGGCCCGCGATCTCGGCCTCGGCCATTTCCCGGAACGCCATGCGAACTACGTCGAAAACTGGATGCAGGCGCTCAAGGAAGATCCGAACTTCCTGTTCCAGGCCGCGCGGGACGCCGATCAGATCGCGCAATGGATCCAGGAACCGGAAAAACGCCAGGCCTTGGAGAAGGCCGCACAGGAAAAGCGAAAGGGAGAAAAGATGGAACGCGACAAGGACCGTGACACCCCGCCGAAAGCCGAGAAGCCGAAGCGCACCTACCTTGCCGTCCCCTTCACCGAAAAGGACCAGGCCAAGGCCGCCGGCGCGAAGTGGGACCGGAAGCTCAAAAGCTGGTACGTCCCGGAAGGAACCGACATGGCGCAAGTTGCCAAGTGGGTTGCAGATAAACAGGTGCCGCCGGCAGAAAAATCCGTCGATCCGGCGAAGGAATTCGGCGAAGAGCTGGAAAAGCAAGGCGTCGTCATCAAGGGCTCGCCGATCCTGGACGGCAAATGGCATCGCGCCAAGTTGTCGGACGACAAGGGAAGCGCGATGAACGCCTCCTATCGCGGTTTTTTGAACGGCCGCCCCAACGGACAGATCAAGAACTTCCAAACGGGCGAACTGATCAAGTGGGCCGCAACCGGCGAAGAGCTGTCCAAGGAACAACTCGCCGCACTTCGGGCCGAAGCCGAGGTGAAGAAGCAAGAGCGTTTCGCGGAAATTCGTGAAGCTCAAAAGGAAGCCCGGCTCGTCGCCATGGAAAAGTTCGACAAGGCCATGCCGGCGTCCGAACACGCCTACCTCGGCAAAAAGGGCGTTCAAAGCCACGGGCTCCACATGTCCGAAGATGGCCATCTCCTGGTCCCGGCCCGCGACGTCCACGGCAAGCTCTGGTCCGTCCAGTCCATCGGCGAAGACGGATCCAAGCGGTTCCAGAAGAACGCCCGCAAAACCGGCCTCATGCACGTCATCGATCCCGACAACAAAATCGGTGAAAAGGTCGGGTTCATCTCCAACAAGTTCTTCGGCAACGGGACGGTTTTCATTGCCGAAGGATATGCAACGGCGGCCGACGTCCACGAAGCGACGAAACGGCCGACGGTCGTCGCTTTCGACGCCGGCAACCTCAAGCCGGTGGCGGAAGCCGTTCACAAGCAATATCCGCACGCGAAGATCGTGATCGCGGCCGACAACGACCACACGCTGGAAAGCAAGCCTTACGGCAACATCGGCATCAACAAGGCGACGGAAGCCGCCGTTGCTGTCGGTGGGTTCGTCGTGTCCCCGTCCCTCACCGACGAACAGAAAGAGCGCGGCCTGAGCGACTGGAACGATCTTCGCCAGGACAAGGGGGCGCAAGAGCTCGTCAGGCAGTTCCGCGAACAGCTGAGCAAGCAACGCGGCATCCAAAAGGGCGACAAGCAGCACAGTGCCGCCCTTGAAATGTGAACGACCACCAACCAGAACAAGGAAACAGACATGATTATCGGAACCTTTGATAAAGACGGCGAAGGCTTTTACGGCAAGATCAAAACGATGATGTTGAGCATCCCCGTTTCGATCAAGTCGGTGAAGCGCAACGGCGACAACTCTCCCACGCACAGGGTGATCTCCAAATCCCAAAGCGGTACGGAAATCGGCGCGGCGTGGGAACGGGATAGCCAGCACGGCAACTCCTACGTTTCGGTCAAACTCGACTGCCCGAGCCTTCCTCAGCCGATCAATTGCAACCTGATCGAGAAAGACGGAAAATACCTGCTGCTCTGGGAACGGCAATGACCGCTCAGGCTCAAATCAAAGCCTATCTGACTGTTTCGGAGAAGGCTGAGGTGACCGCGCTTGCAAAGCAAGCGCGGATCACCGTCTCCGAGCTGGTTCGCCGCCTGGTGTTGGGAAGGAAACTCCCCGACGCCGGCCGGCACCAATCGGTGATTGACCTAGTCAAGGTCAATGCGGATCTCGCCCGGCTCGGCAACCTTCTGCGCATGGCGCTGACGGACGAAGACTTTCAACCGCCCGAGGGGATGGACTTGGAAACCCTGTTTGATATGATTCGGGAAACCCAATCCATCCTGAAGGGCAAGATCGAGGAACTGTGACATGATCGACTACACGCGCGCCGATTTGGAACGCTTCGCCGGGAATGACGACATCTTGCCAAAACTTCTGGATGCCGAACGCGCCGGCGATGAAGCGACGGCTGCGGCATTGCGCAAACGAATGATCTACCCGGCCGAATCCCTTCTGGCCGCTCGGGACGCCATGGGTCCGGAATGGATCATCAAGGAAGGCCTCAACTGTAGCGAGGCCGAACGCAAATACGGCAAGGATTGGCTTTACAATGACCGGCTCTGATCTCCTTTCCAAAATCAACCGAAACCTCCTCAACGAGCGCGCGGCCTTCGTCCAGCGCGAACGTAGCCATGAGGCCGGCAAGCTTCAGGCCGCGCAAACCGATCTTTTGCAGACGGCCAAGGAAGTCGGTCGTAGCGGCGATCTCGAACTGATCATGGCCACGGAACGCACGATCCTGATCAACGAGTTGCGGCTTTACGGCAACAGCGCCGGCATGAAGAGCAGCCTGTCCACGGCGATCGAGGACATCAAACAGGCCGAACGGCACGTCCCGATCGTCAAGGACAAGAAACGCTATGCCGCCCATGCCGAACTGTTCCAGCGCCCGAAAAACCGGCGCGGCGGCCTGCCCTACGACGAGGCCCGGCAGTTCTTCAACGCGCACAACACGCGGCTCCTGAACCAGGACCGGTCGCGCCTGAGCGACGTCGAAAAGCGCACACTGAACGTCCGGCGCACGAACATCCGCAATGCCGAGAAGATGTACGCCGCTCTCCAGGTACAAGCACTGGGCATCGGGCAATCTCATGACAAGGGCCGTGACCGCGGCATATCACGATGATCGCCAAGCGGATCGAGCGCACGACCAACGACAGCTATCGGCGGCTTGCCGAATATATCGCCGGGGCCAAGGATCCCGGCGAAAAACTCGACAAGTTGTGGATCGTGAACACCGGCGCTGGCGAAAGCATCGACGACCTCGACTTCGCGATCCGTGAGATAGAAGCCACGCAAGCCCTGAATGTTCGCTCGAAGACAGACAAGAGCTATCACCTTGTTGTTTCCTTCAGGGACGAACGCCCCACGGACGAGGCCCTGAAGGACATCGAGCGAGAATTCGCCAAGGCGCTGGGGTTTGAAGATCACCAGCGGATCGCGGCGACACACCAGAACACCGACAACTTCCATCTTCACGTCGCCTTCAACAAGATCCATCCCGTCACGCACCGGTCACATATGCCGCTCCGGGACTTCCGGACGCTGGAAAAGGTCTGCCGGGCGATGGAGAAGAAACACGGCCTTCAGATTGATCTCGGCCGTGAGGACAAACAGGAATCGAACCGCAAGCCCCAGCCGGCTCAGGACATGGAGGCGCACACCTGGGAACAGTCCTTTTTCAGCTATGTCCGGGAACACAAGGACGAGCTGATGATGGCCCGGGACGAGGCGAAGACTTGGCAGGATCTGCACGAGGCGTTCGGCGCGTTCGACCTGGTTCTTCGCAAGCGCGGCAACGGCCTGATCATCGGATCCGGGGACGGCAATCACCGGATCAAGGCGAGTGATCTGGACCGCTCTTTCTCCAAAGCCGCCCTGGAAAAGAAATTCGGCCCCTACCAATCCCCGCAGAAGCCCCGAGAACGCTGCAAGCCGGCCAAGAGGTACGAGAGACGCCCGATCACCCGTCACAGAGGCCAGGAACGCCTCTGGCGGCGATATATGGCCGTCCGCAGGGGCAAGGACTCCCTCCTACCGTCGGCGTTCCGTTCCTGGCGCGAATTCCTCATGCTGGGCGTCATCGATGACCCACTGGCGATGGCCATCATCATGGCCCAAAAGAAACTGATCGAAGCCATTAGTCTTCAAGGCACCTCTTTGGCCGCTAAGGCAAAACAGCGGAAAACCCGAAACCAAAGTGAGAAAAATCAAGACAGAGGAATCGATCATTGATAGACTTTCATCATCACAATTTACCCTTGGGAGCATGTTCATGAACGCCAAAAACATTCTTCTTTCAGCTTTTGTTTGCTGCACAGCCACGGTTTTACAAATCACGGTCGTGCATGCAGAAATCCCGATTACCCAGGAACAAAACATCTTCGCCATTATCAGAGCCGTGGATGGAGACCACATTTCAATGGAAGCCGTCCATTCGGTCGCCAGCCGCGATGGTAGCAGCATCATCGGTGTCACGTCGAAACTGGGTGGAACCGTGGCGAGACAGATCCCGGCCGCAAACCGTGTTGCGGTCTGTGTGGACACCATTGGAAATCCGGGAACGGTCACGTTGACGCCTTACGGCAAACAGTTTCCGCATGACGGCTGTTTTGGCCAACTTCATGACTATGAGGGAAGCGCTGGCCTAGATCTCGGCGATCTAAAAGTCGGCACCCCAGTGCGGGTCATGCTTAACGGAGACTTGACTGTCCTTCACCCCTAGACTGCCGTCCAGTTTGCAATGAAAAGCCCCGGCTTCATCGAAACCGGGGCTTTTGTCTATCCATCCGAGTCATGAACAGGAATTCATGGCCAGCACGACAATCGAGAGGATGAACGAGATCTGAATGGCGTGGTAAGCGAGACCGAACATTGGTGATGCTCCTTAAGCTGCGTTGGGAACCTGGTGGGCAGAACTGGCGTACTTGGTCGGTGCAAGCGTATTGAGAAGACGCTGAAGCTGTTCCTTGTCGCCTCCGAGCTCATCGACGACGTCGGTCGGGAAATTCCAGATCTTCGTGTCGTCGGCATAAGTGCCAGTGAAATCATCGTCCGCGCGATCGATGTGATAGATCGTGTGACCATTTTCTCTGAAGACCTTCGCCAGGTAAGGCACTTCGTAGGACCAGATGATTAGGGTGTCTTGAGCTTGCATGGTTTCCTCCTGTTCCGAGTGACCATGCGTAGACGTCTCAGGTAAACCGGACGGAAAGCCCCTTTACGGTCGGCGCTAGCCGAGTGGTGCGCAAAGGGGCTTGGAGGCCGGTGCGTGTGGCGTAGCATGAACAGGCAGTCGGACAGAAAGGAAACCCAAGCTCAAGAGACATTGATCATCGTTCCGATGTTCTGAATGCCAAAAGGTCATCGTCGACGAGCATCTAGAGAATATGCTAACCATTGACTTCCATAATTGCGCTGGGAGTTCGATATGGTGAAACAAGTGATAGAAGCTGTTGATTTATTTTGCGGGGCTGGCGGCCTTTCGTATGGTCTTGGCCTGGCCAATGTGAAGGTCATGGCAGGTTACGATATCGACCCGGTTTGTCGGTACCCATACGAGCAAAATACCGGGGCCAAGTTTTTTGAAGCCGACGTGACGACGGTTACGGGCGCGGAGATCTCCAAACAATTCAGCAAACACAAGAATGTCATTCGGTTGTTGGCCGGTTGCGCACCTTGCCAGCCGTTTTCGACTCTTGCGCATACCAACAAGAACCCGGATCTGAAAAAATGGTCCATGCTCGATCATTTCTCCCGGTTGGTGCGGGAAGTGCAGCCAGACCTTGTCACCATGGAAAACGTGCCGCGTGTCACAAATCACGGCCCGTACGACAATTTCAAAAGGGAACTGGAAGCCCAGGGGTATCATGTAGATGCCAAGCGCATTCGATGTGCCGATCTGGGCATTCCGCAAGAACGTCGACGCTTCGTGCTGGTTGCATCGAAGTTGGGGGAAATCACTTTCGACACACCCGAACGAGGCACACTTCCCATGACGACAGTCAGGGATGCGATAGAAGGCTTGAAACCTCTTTCGGCAGGCGAAGTCGACCCCGACGACCCTCTCCACAAAGCGCGAAAACTTTCGCCAATCAATATGAGGCGCATGAAGGCTTCTCAGCCTGGCGGCACATGGGAAGATTGGCCGAAATCGCTCCGGGCTCCATGCCACCAAAAGGAAGAAGGTGCGTCGTACAAAAGTGTCTATGCCCGCATGGAGTGGGATAAGCCTTCTCCAACGATCACGACACAGTGCTTCAACTTCGGAACAGGACGTTTCGGCCACCCGGAACAGGATCGGGCCATTACCTTGCGCGAAGCCGCCATACTGCAATCATTTCCAGAAGATTACGTATTTGTGCAACCTGGAGAATCGGCTATGCTGACACCGCTCGGGCGGTTGATCGGCAATGCCGTGCCACCCAAACTGGGGGAAGCCGTAGGCAGGTGCCTTTTGTCTCACGTCCAGAGCAATTAAAAACTTGTAGCATTCAACAGGCTGGGAGATGGCAATGAAAGAATACGAAATGAAGATTGACCCTCGTATTCTGGAGCTATTGGGGCCAAACCTTTACACGAACATTTATTACATCTTGGCAGAGCTTCTTGCCAATGCGTATGACGCAGATGCCAAGAACGTCTACATAATCGCCAGTAAAGATGATATTCGCGTTGAGGACGATGGTCATGGGATGTCGTACGAAAAAGGTGAAGTAAAGTCATACTTGAATGTGGCAGCCGTCTCGAGAACCAGTGAAGAAAATGCACACACACGATCTAAAACACGTCGGAAGATGGGGCGTAAAGGCGTTGGAAAGCTGGCGGCACTTTCGGTTTCTGAAAACGTTGACGTTCTGACCATTTCCGACGGAGAAAAATCTGGATTTGTGTTGTCACGTAGCCCAAACGAGGGAAACAAGCTGACTCCCATTCAGGATGGTGACATTACATTTGTGCACGTTGAAGATCACGGTTCGGCGATCGTGATGCGCAATCCTCAACACAGGCTCCATAAGACGCTTGATGCAGTTAAACGCAATCTCTTAAAACTTTTTCCGCTGGTCGACTCTGATTTTCGTATACATGTGGTCCGGGGTGATGAGACGGTTGTCATTGACGACTATGACAGCCATGTCATGTCGGAACTGGGAACGGTGATTACACTTGGCAAAGATTTCGCAAAACTTGCCGAACTAGTTCCTGAAACCTTTCCGAAGAATAGAGCGGACCTTGTTGTTGCCAGGGAAAAATGGGCCACCCCGTTGGTGTTGAAAGACGCCGATGGCGAACAACACGAATATTCTCTCGAAATTGAAGGTTGGATCGGCACCTACAAAACGACGCGTGGTCGAAAAGCTGCACAGACCGAATTCCCCGACAACTTTATCTCTTTGTTTGCGAATAAAAAGATGGGTGAGTTCAATATCCTGCCTGTTGTCGGCCAAAACAAGCTGAACGAGGTCTATGTCGTTGGTCAGCTTCATGTCGACCTGTTTGAATTGTCCGAGTTGCCTGATATGGCGCTGAGCAATAGACAAGGATACAAGTCGGACGACGATCGATATATAGCGGTTTTGAAATATGTCAGAGAACAGTTATTGCCCGACATTCTGAAGAAGCGGCAGCTTTTTGCTGATTTGGGTAAGAAAAAGAAGAAGCAAAAAAAGCAAGAAGAGATGAAAAAAGATGAGGAGCTATTCAGACAGAAAGTCGAAGCGTTCCGTAAGGCAGCGAGTATGGGGGCTGCTGGAAGTCTTGCAGAACTTGGCTCGAATTTACCCCCCGAAGCCATTGAGGCAGCGCTCTCTGATGCAATCAACCGGCACAGTCCTGAGTTGGGAATCAAGACACAAATTGATTCACAAAAGAAAAAAATATTGATCAGCCAGACCTATCCAGACAAGACGTTCGCAGACATCATCTATAAAATGCTCGAATACAACAATGTGCCTCCTGAGGACATTTTGTACACAAATTGTGATGATGAAGTTTGCCGTGTTCCGGAAGGTGCCAGGGTATACGATTATCTCAGGCATTTTTTTGTCGAGAGCATGTCGACACAGAATATTTATGTTCTTTTCGTCACGAGCGAGAACACAAAGGTGTCATGGGGGGCAATTACCGAAGTAGGTGCTTCCTGGATAACACAGATTGACCATAAGATTTTCAACATTCATCCGTTCAGGCCCGAGCACCCACTGGACGACGAGATGCAATGGCAAAGCACTAACAGGGAAGAGCCCACAGAGGGCGAGCTTTGGATGATTCCCCTGAATGCAGATATCTTTTGTCAAAAAATAGAGGCCGTCTGTGATGAACTTGGTTATGCGAAGAAATCTCGGGAGGATAACCGGGCGTATCTTGGGACCCTTGTATCAATCCGGAAAACGTAGAAATCTGAGTTTTTCATATGGCATCAAGTGTAGTAGTCGCGACCCGATCTGACAGTCACCGGTTTTGAGGCGGCGTCTGTCAGGTTGAGTTCAGCCTACGAACTTTTCCTTCCAGATGGCTTTGCCATCCTCCAGGGTCTGCATGGGGGTTCGCCCTTCGCAGACTTTGCCCTGATGGGTTCGGTCATTGTTGTAGTGATCGATCCATTCGTCCAGATCCTTTTGCAGCATCTCGATGCTGTCGTAGATCTTTCTGCGGAACGCCACCTGATAGAACTCCTGCAACACGGTTTTGTGGAACCGCTCGCAGATGCCGTTGGTCTGGGGCGACTTCACCTTGGTCTTGGTGTGCTCGATGTCGTTGATGGCCAGGAAGAGCTGGTAATCATGCTGATCGACGCGGCCACAATATTCCGTGCTCCGGTTTCGTGTCTTTGCCCTTGATACGTGACATCAACGCACTGCGGCCCTCTAGTGTCAGATGATCTACCATTGACCGGACTCCCTGTCGTCAAAACCCGTTGAGCACCGTTAGGTGCGAATAAGCCCCCTTGTGGGCAGGAGTAAAGTGGTACCACTTTACCTATCCTGCCCCCCTAACGACAGAGAGAGACAGAGACAGATCGAGCCACACAGAGACACTCAGAGATATTTAGAGACACATAGAGACACACAGGGAAATGTGAACATTTGTTCTTTATAATCAATGAATTGATCGACATTCATCATTTCAAGAAAGCTATTGCCCATCCCCTCCCAATCCTGCTAATTCAATCATTGGTCACCTTTCAATGGAGGCACAGGGTAAATCGATGCAAGACCTTATTCCTTTTGAATTTGAAGGCCATGCTGTCCGCAGCACGGTGATTAAAGGCGATCCGTGGTTCGTCGCCAAAGACGTTTGCGCCGTAATGGGCATTGCAAATTCTCGTAAAGCCCTTCTTAAGCTTGACGAGGATGAAAAGGGGGTAACTTCAAGGGACACCCCTGGCGGAAATCAGGAGCTCGCCGTCATCAATGAGTCCGGCCTCTATGCATTGATTATGCGTAGCCGCAAAGCAACCACCCCAGGAACGCCTCAGCATCGCTTTCGCAAATGGGTCACGTCGGAGGTTCTGCCGACAATCCGCAGGACCGGTGGATATTCCACCACTCCGGTCGCTTCAAACGACTTCATCGAATTGGAAACGGAACACCGTGAACTTGAGCGCAAATATTTCTCACTCCTTGAGAAATACGTTTCCATTCGGGATGACGCTTTGGATGAGATTAAGAGATTTGATCGTGCATCAAAGGCCATGATTGCCAAGCTTATGCTGGAAACAAATTGGACCGATGATGAAATTCGCCACTTGTTCGCGGTTGACAAGGCATACGTGCCAATCGTCCGAAACCTCCTGAATGTGTATGGCAAGGACGAATTCTACGAACGTTTCATCATTAACTGATGCCACTTTCCGCCTTGCATCTTCGGAGGCCCTTCCTTGCCGATCAGCGTTGCCATTTACGCTCGCCATTCGACAGATAAGCAGGCGCTTTCCGTCGATCAGCAGATCGAGCGGTGTAAGGCTTATTGCAAAAAGAACGGATACATTGTTGCCGACATTTTTTTCGACAAGGCCATTTCCGGGGCATCCGTTATAAACCGATCCGGGTTCTCGGACCTTATTGATGCCTCCATGGACGGCTGTTTTCAGCGCGTGATCGCTGAAGATCTTTCGCGCATCAGTCGAGACCTTAGCGACATGGCGTATTTTTATCGTAAAATGAGATTTCTGGATGTTGCGCTTGAAACCGTAACCGAAGGTGAGATTCACGAGGTCCATATCGGCATGAAAGGCACGATGAACGATCTCTACCTCAAGGACCTCGGCGACAAAACTCGCCGTGGGCAGATCGCCTCCGTCTTAAAAGGATCCATCCCGGGCGGCGAAACTTACGGTTACGACAAATCGATTGTCCATGATGAGGCTGGGGAACGAATTCCCGGTGTTCGGACTATCAACGAAGAACAGGCTAAGATCGTTCGGTGGATTTTCCAGGAGTACGTCAAGGGTGCATCCCTTGTGAGCATCTGTGAAACCTTAAATCGGCAAGGCATTCCTTCTCCCAAAGGTGGGAAGTGGGTCAAAACCACACTCATCGGCCAAATGGCAAGGAAAACCGGACTGCTTCGTCAGACGCTTTACAAAGGCGTCGTTACTTTTAACCGGATGATGTTCCGTAAAAATCCGGATACCGGCAAACGCCAGTCGTTCCTACGGCCGGAAAAGGAGTGGATCCAGGTGCCGGTTCCTGAACTGGCCATCATTGACGAGGAAACCTTCGAACGCGTTCAACACGCTATCGAGGAACGGTCCAGTCTGCACAAACAGCGCCTTCTGTTGGACAAGGTTCTTGCCAATCATGAAAAGGAGAGGCTAAATTCTCATTCCAAGTGCAACACCGCTATGCTGCGGAGTTGCGATGGGCAC
>JADGBG010000201.1 GCA_015231605.1 Alphaproteobacteria bacterium
GACGTCGGCCTCGCCGCTTTTGATGGCGTTCTGCGCTTGCGTCCAGGTGTCCTTGGCGACGTAGCGCACCGTCAGGCCGCCGCGTTTCGCGACCGCGTTCATCACGTCGATGGCGAAACCCGTGGGCTCCTGGCCGGGGTGTTCGATGTAGTGGGGGGGAAAGTTGCGCGGATAGACCGCGGTGATCACCGCGCCGTCCTCGGCGCGCGCGCCGGACAGGCACGCCAACACCAGCGCCACACCGATTCGAAGCGCGCGAACCATGTCCCGCATGGCCGGCCAATTGGGGTAAATCCGTTGCGCCATCGGCTCAATCGCACACTGCATTTGGACCAGGATTCAGAATAACAGGTTATGAATGACCTGTCCTGTCCAACCTACAATTCGATCCGGCCAACGGCCGAAGCAGGGGCGGGCTCGTCACCGTTCCGCCTCGTACGCCCGCTTGATGTCCAGCACCGGGGTGTCGGGAAAGGCGTCGATGGCGTCGATTTCGATCACATTGCCGCGCACCGCCAGGACCGTGCAGCGAGTCAGCGCGATCAGGTTGGGACGCACTGGCGAGCGGGTGGAAAACACCCCCGTCAACGGATTGTCCGGATTGCCCCGTGGGTGCACCTGCAGGATGGCGCGCATTTCGGCCGTGTCGTTGCGGTCGAACCACCACAACACCCAGATCTTGTCCCCGCTTTCCATGCCCAACACCCCCGGTTCATATCGCTCGTCCAGGACGATGGTGGTGGCGGCGCCGGTCTTCTCGACATGGCCGATGGGATGAAGCAGGAACGTGCCGGACTTGCCCGCGTCTTCGGCCAAGGCGGCGGAGGACACACCCCAAACGACCAGCGCCAGGATGGCGCTCAACAACGTTCGCGAACGGCGCATGATGCAGCCTCCTTTATCCGTTTGGACGTCGTCCAGCATATCCTTTGGACCGGGGGTTCGAAAAGCAAAACGGCTTAGCGCGGGGTGCGCCAAGCCGTTCAGAACTGGTGCCGATGGAGGGATTTGAACCCCCGACCCACGCATTACGAATGCGCTGCTCTACCAACTGAGCTACATCGGCATATGGCGTCCCGGGAAGGGACGGGCTCTTTTAATCGTCCGAGGGCGCGGCGTCAATGCGTTTCAGGGCGCGTTCGCCGTCCGCCTCGTCGGCCGTCAGGGCGACCTGGGCCGGAACCCGGCCCTCGTAGCCCGGCGGGGTGTCCCACATCAGCGTGTCGAAGCCGTGGCACTTGGGACAGTGCGCGCTCCAGTGCGCTTCCACGTGGCCGCAGTCGGCGCACACCCAGGCCGGGTCCCCGGCCGCGTCGGCCGCGCGCGACAGCCAGTCGCGGATCTTGTCCTTGTCGCCGCGTTCGGCGTCTTCGAGCCGCGCCATCATGGCGTAGACCGAACGGGTGCGCCGCCCGGCTTCCAGCGCGCGGCCAAGATGCGTGCGCGCGCGGCCCCACAGCTCGGCCTCCAACGCCGCCTTGCCCAGCACCACGTGGGCCTCGGCGTCGGTCTTGAAGCTGAGCAGCCTTTCCGCCGCCGACGCCTTCTTCAGGCCGTCGTTGGCGTCGACCGCGACGTAGTAGGCTTCCGCCAGCGCGGGATGGGGCTTGACCTTCCAGGCGGTTTCCAACACCGACTGGGCCTTTTTCTGGCGGCCGTTGGCGATGTAGAGTTCGGCCAGCCGCACCGCCGCCGCGCCCAGGGAACCATCCAGGGACACCGCCTTTTCCGCGTGCTTGAGGGCGCGTCCGGCGTTGCCGGCGTGGGCGGCCTCGAAACTTTCACCCAGTTCCACGATGGCCTGGCGCCGCTTGGCCACGCCGGCGGGCAGGGCGCGGGATTTGTCCAGCCGTCCCAGCGCGGTGGCGGCGTTGGACCAGGTCCCGGCGCGGGCTTCCAGCGCGAACACCGTGTCGGTGAGCCACACGCTGCCGGGCTTCAATGCCTGGGCCTTGCGCGCGATGTCCAGCGCCACCGCCGCGTCGCCGCGTTTCATGGCCTGATTCAAGAGGCCGCGCAGCCCCAGGAATTCCATTTCCGGGTCGTCCAGCATGGCGGTGAAGAACGCTTCGGCCGCGGTTTCGTCGCCGTTCAACTGCGCCGCCTGGGCCTTGAGCAGCAGCGTCAGCGGCGGCTCGCCCAACAGGCCATCGGCCTGCTTGACCTGGGCCAGGGCTTCCTCGGCGTCGCCCGCGGCGACCGCCACCATGCCCTTGGTCAGCGCCTTGTAGCCGCGTTGCGACCGGCGGTTGCGCCGCGCGTCGCCGATGCGTCCGGGGGCGCGGGTGACGAACAGCCACGCGCGGTACGCCAGCGCCGCCGCGACGGCGAACAGCACGACCATCACGGTCAGCACGCCGGCGCTGGTCTGCACCTTCCAGCCGCCCCAGTCCAGGTTCACCTGGCCCGGGTTATCGGTCAACCACACCACCCCCCAGGCGGCGGCCCCGGCGATGACGATGAAAAGGAACAGACGCAGCATTCCCGGTATCCTTCCCCCTTACGCGCCGCCGCCCGCGAGCGCGGTCAGCGCCCGGTTGTGCAGCGCCTGGAGGGCTTCTTCGCATTGCGCGCGGGCGTAGGCCCCGCGCATCCAGTCCTGCGCGGCCTCGGCCGCGCCGCCTTGCAGGGCGCTCAACGCGGTGAGCGCGCCCTTGACGTCGTCGGTACCCAGGGCCCGTTCGGCGCGGGCCAGCGCCTGTTCGACGCCGTCCTCGATGGCGTCGGGGTCGGTGCGGCGCACGGTGACCAGACCGGAAAGCGTATCCTTGATCTCG
>JADGBG010000049.1 GCA_015231605.1 Alphaproteobacteria bacterium
GGAAGATGTCCCGCCACATCACCGGATCGCTGGCGGCGATGCGGGTGAAGTCGCGAAACCCGGACGCCGAGAATTTGATGACTTCCTTCTTGGTCTCGTCTTCAAGCTGGTCGGCGGTGTCGACGATGGTGTACGCGATCAGGTGCGGCAGGTGGGACGTGATGCCCAGGACCCGGTCGTGGTGATGAGCGGTCATGACCTCGACCGTCATGCCGCACCCCTCCCACAGCCGTCTGACCCGGTCCACCGCGTCCGCGTCCACGCCGTCGCCCGGAGTGAGAATGCACCAGTGACCGGGAAACAGCTCGGCGAAACCGGCTTCGGGTCCGGAAAATTCGGTCCCGGCGATGGGGTGGCCCGGCACCAGATGCACGGTGTCCGGCAGATGCGGGCCCAGGTCGCGCACCGCCGACGCCTTCACCGAGCCCACGTCGGACACCACGCACCCCGGCTTCAACGCGCCATGAATGGACTTTGCCACCCCCTCGTACGCGCCCATGGGGGTGCACACCATCACCAGGTCTGCGTCCCGCACGGCCTCGGCGGCGTCCAGGCTGTAGCTGTCGCCCAGACCCAAGTCCTCGGCGGTCTTGAGGGTCTCGGGACGGCGCGTGGAAACGGCGATGTGCCCGGCCAGTCCGTGCAACCGCATGGCGCGGGCCAGACTGGATCCGATCAGGCCGATGCCGATCAGCGCGACGCGTTCGAAAACAGGCTTTGCGGCGGGGCTCATGCCTGCCCCTCCATGAAGGCGCGGGTGGCGTCGAGGAACGCTTCCATGTCGTCCGCCGCGCCGATGGACACCCGCAGACAGTCCGCCAAACCGTACGACGCCATGCGCCGCACGATGATGCCCTTGGAGCGCAGGAACGTATCGCACGCCAGCGCGCGGTCCGCGTTTGCAAAACGCGCCAGCACGAAATTGCCGACGCTGGCCGTGGTCTTGAGGCCCATGCCCTGCAACGCGGATTCGGTCTTGGCGACCCATTCCAGATTATGCGCGCGGGCGCGGTCCTGGAACGGAACGTCGCGCATGGAGGCCACCCCCGCCGCCTGCCCGGCGCTGGACACGTTGAAGGGTCCGCGCACCCGGTTCATGACGTCGGCGATCTCGGCCGGGAAATACCCCCAGCCGACGCGCAACCCGCCCATGGCGAAAATTTTGGAGAAGGTGCGCGTCATCGCCGTGTTCTGCCCCGCGTCCACCAGTTCCGTCCCCGGAGAATAATCATCGCGAGCGACGAATTCGGCGTAGGCCGCGTCCAGCACCAACAGCACGTTTTCCGGAAGGCCGTCGCGCAGGCGCTTGACCTCGGACGACGGCAGGTAGGTGCCCGTCGGGTTGTTGGGATTGGCGATGAAGACGATGCGCGTGCGATCCGTCACCGCCGCCAGCAGGTTGTCAACGTCGGTGCGCAGATCCGTTTCGGCGGCCTTCACCGGCGTCGCCCCGGCGGCCTTGGCGGCGATGGGGTACATCAGGAAGCCGTGCTGGGAATACAAAACCTCGTCCCCCGGCCCGGCGTAGCTGTAGGTGAGCAGACTGATCAGCTCGTCCGACCCCGCGCCGCACACGATCCGGTCCGCGTCCAGCCCGAAGCGTTCGGCAATGGCCGCGCGTAGCGCCGACGACGAGCCGTCGGGATAGCGATGCATGACGGACGCGGCGTCGCGCATGGCTTCCAGCGCCATCGGCGACGGGCCGAACGCCCCCTCGTTGGACGACAGCTTGATGATGCGCTCCACCCCCGCGACCTTGGATTCGCCGCCCACGTAGGCGTCGATGTCAAGCACGCCGGGGCGCGGCGTGAGAATTCGGGACGTCATGGAAATTTCACTCCAGTTCCTCGGCCGACAAGGGGGTGGCGTAGCCGCCCACCGTCACCGCATGCTGCACCACGCCGTCCGAGGTTTCGGTCAGTCGGCGGATGCGTTCGTCGTCGGGCGCGGCGTAGTCGTCGAGCTCCACCAGCGCCTGCCACACCGCCGGGCGGTTGGGATCGTGGCAATGGGTGGAGAACACCGACGAAAGGCCGGCGTCGTGCAAAATCCTGTCCAGCAGGTTGGTGACCAACTCCACCTTGCTTTCCAGAACCACATAGGTGCGGTCACGGCCCGTGGGCTCCTGGGGTACCGGGGAAATGACCAGGGCCTCGTGCCCCGCCGGGCGCGCGTTGCCGCCGCCCACGAACGGCAGGCGCGCGATCACGCGCGGCACGTCGTCCCCTTCGAACGCCATGCGCCGCCACCACGGATCCACCTCGTCGCGTCCGGGAAGGGGCAGGATGCCGACGGTGACTTCCTGCTTCTGCACGGCTTCCATGATGCGCCGGGTGGACGGAAACGGGGCCATGGGCGTAAAGCTGCCGAAATGATCGCGCGCCAAATCCCAAAAGCCGCTGAATTCACCGCCGGTATCCGCGTCCATGTACACGCCGACGGAAAACGGGCCTTCCATCCCCAGCGTCGCGACGATCAGCTCACGCCAGATGCGGAACAGCTCGCGCTTGGGAAACTTGCCCTCGTGCTGGGCGAACAGGCGGTATATGATTTCGGCTTCGCGCGCGGGGCGGATTTTCACCCGGTCGTCCTTTTTGAACAGGCGCACTTCCTCGACGATCTTGGTGCGGCTCTTGAGCAGGGCATGCAGTTGATCGTCGATGGCGTCGATTTCGCGCCGGAGTTCCGAAAGGTCTCGCACCATGATCGGGGTCCAAATCGTGTCGTTCAAGGGGACATTGAGTGATAATACCATCACGTGCCGAAATCAAAGAAAACATTGACACTTCCCAGCGACAAACCTAGCAATGGTGCATCGGCTCGAGACAGGAGGCCTCCAGCGGCAATGAGCGACGAAACCGTCAACGCAACCCCGGTCGATCAGGCCTACGAGGCCAAGGCCTGGCCCCTCCCCGGCAAGCGCGTGCTGCTGGCGCGCGACGAGCCGCTCCGCCTCGACAGCGGGTTCAGGCTGCACGACATCCACGTCGCCTACGAAACCTGGGGCGAGCTCAACGCCGACAAGTCCAACGCCATCCTGATCTGCCACGCGCTGACCGGCGACCATTACGTGGTGGGACCCCACCCCGTCACGGGAAAGCCCGGTTGGTGGGAACAGATCGTCGGCCCCGGCAAGGTGATCGACACGGACCGCTACTTCGTCGTGTGCTCCAACATCCTGGGCGGGTGCATGGGCACCACCGGGCCCCAGGACGTCAACCCCGACACCGGCCGGCCGTGGGGCCTGGAATTCCCGGTGATCACCATCGGCGACATGGTGCGCACCCAGCGCCTGTTGATCGACCATCTGGAGATCGACACGCTGTTCGCGGTGGTGGGGGGCTCCATGGGGGGCATGCAGGTTCTGGAGTGGGCGGCCATGTATCCCGAACGGGTATTCTGCGCCGTGCCCATCGCCACGGCATCGTATCATTCGGCCCAGAACATCGCCTTTCACGAAGTCGGCCGCCAAGCCATCATGGCCGATCCGGACTGGTGCGGCGGCGACTACCATGCCCATGGCAAGCGCCCACACCGGGGATTGGCCGTGGCGCGCATGGCCGCGCACATCACGTATCTGTCGGAACCGGCGCTGACCCGCAAGTTCGGCCGCAACCTGCAGGACCGCGACGCGGTGAGCTATGGCTTCGACGCGGACTTCCAGGTGGAAAGCTACCTGCGCCATCAGGGCAGCACCTTCGTCGATCGCTTCGACGCCAATTCCTATCTCTACATCACCCGCGCCATGGACTATTTCGACCTGTCCGAACGCCACGGCGGGCAGTTGGCGAATACCTTCAAGAAGACGCCGGTGCGCTTTTTGGTGATGTCGTTCACGTCGGACTGGCTGTACCCGACCCGCGAAAACCGCGAGATCGTGCACGCGCTCAACGCCGGCGCGGCCAACGTCAGTTTCGTGGAAATCGATTCCGACAAGGGCCATGACGCGTTCCTTCTGGACGAGCCGGAATTCCACAAGGTCTTTGAGGGTTTCCTCGAAGGCTGCGCCGAACACCGGGGGCTCAAGAGGAAACGGCCATGATGATGACTCCCGACAACCCCAAGGCCATCCGCGTCGATTTGCAGCTGATCGCCGACATGATCGAGCCGGGCACCCGGGTCCTGGACGTGGGATGCGGGAACGGCACGCTTCTGGATTACCTGTGGCATTTCAAACAGGTCGACGGGCGCGGCATCGAGATCAGCACCCAGGGCGTGCAGGCGTGCGTGTCGGCGGGCCTGTCGGTGGTCCAGGGCGACGTGGAGCGCGACCTCAAAAACTACCCCGACGACGCGTTCGATTACGTGATCTTGTCCCAGACCCTCCAGGCCATGTGGGAACCACGCGACGTGATGACCGAAATGATGCGCATCGGCAAGCGTGGCATCGTGTCGTTGCCGAACTTCGGCTATTGGCGTCTCAGGCTATATCTGATGTTCCACGGCCGCATGCCGGTCAGCGAGAACCTGCCGTACCAGTGGTACAACACTCCCAACATCCATTTCTGCACCATCCGCGATTTCGTCGCCCTGGTGAAGGACATGGGGCTGACCATCGAACGCAGCCTGTTCCTGGACGACACCGGCACGTCGCGCACCATCGGCACGTCCGTGGGCCTGGCCAATTGGTTTGGCGAACAGGGCGTGTTTCTGCTGCGCAAATAACGGCGTTCGGGATTGATCCGCCAGGCGTCCGTCGATGACGCGCCGACACCCGGGCGGCCGATATGGCGTTGTGGTAAACCGAGGGAGGTAACGGGAACGCATCGGCGCGCCTAGGGCGCGGTTAATTCATGTTGTGTCACCGATTTGAAAGAGGAGGCGAGCCGTGCCGCATATTATTGTCGAATACCAAGAAGGCCTGGCGGCCGGCGACGCGGTGGACGCGATGCTGATGGCGATCCACCGATCGGTGTCCGACAGCGGCCTGTTCAAGGCCGATCAGATCAAGACCCGCGCCTACGCCTTCCGCAACTTCACCAACGCCGGCGGCCAAGACCCCTACATCCACATCCAGGCCCGCATCAAATCCGGCCGCGACGACGACAACAAAAAACGCATGGGCCAAGCCATCCTCTCCGGCCTCGCCCCCCTGGGCATCCCCGCCTCGGTCATCACCGTCGAAATCATCGACATGGACCGGGGGTCGTATGGGAAGCTCGTCCCCGCCTGACGACGGAATCGCTCCGCTCAGTTCGCGCCGCACACACACGCCCCAGACCCACGACGCATAACGGGGACATGACCGATTTTCCAAAAGGAAACATCGGATCATGTCCCCGCTATGCGCCCAAGTGGCCAGATTTAATTGATATTGTGTCCCCGTTTTTCACAGTCAATTAAGTGCACTGTCACCGTAATTACATATCGGAACCTACATCCGCAGTTTGCAAGATTCTCTCGGTCATCACTTGGTCGTTCAGCTAGAATATGCTATGTGTTCCAGCAACTAAAGGGAGAATAAGGGGGGCTCATGGACGTTGATATCATCATCTACGCTGTTGTTTCGGTGGCAGTGGGCGGAGGTGCATTTCTCGCCTTTAGGTTTATTTCTAAAAAATCCAAGAGCACACGTGTTACCCAGATCGGCAATAAGGTTGGCGGTGACATGGCTGGCCGCGACATCAACAAGCGGTAACGGCTGAATGTCAGATACACCCAGCGAAATTATCAAAGCCACTTTGATCGGCAATAAAGCCGATAAAATAGCGCTTCGGGATATCAATGAAACTCACAACTATAGCCTCGTCCCCGCGTCGAAGCTGGGCCTGCTTTTCCAGAAACTCAAGGAAGAATGTGAGGAAGATAAGACCCTTCAAGAGTTCATCAACGACTTGCAGGTTTTTACACGCAAGGTGGAAGGGGAGGATGTCGAGGGGCTTGAGACAAACTGGATGCTGCTGGTCGACAGGATGAAAAGTTGATGGCTCTGGGGTTGAAGGAAAGCATTTTCCAGCGCTTGTCCCAGGGTAAGTTCTCCCCGACCTTTCAAGAAATTTACGGCACGCTGATGGCCGAAGTTTGGACCACCTTTGACTTGCTGATCAAGCCTAAGATCAAGGTCGGCGTGCCGCGGGAAGAAGTCGATGCCATGGTACACGATAAAATTATTCAGCCCATCATGAGCAAGATTGATAATTGCGGAACCGAGAACGATATCACTGCCACCACTGTTCGGGGCATGATCTACTATCTTACTGGTAACTGCTACATCAGGTGGGATTGACTATGCTTATTTATCATCCAGCATATGATGCCCATCAGGCCATCTTCCGCATGCTAGCATTGCTGGAGCACCATCCAGAAAAACGCATGGCGCTGGATCAACTCCGTATCCTAGATTTCTATCTTCTATTCCCACATCTGTTAGCTGATAAATCATTATCAACGAAAGCTCGCTCCTGGAAAAAGAGGCTTGCCCAAATGGGGTCATCTTATAACCGGGTACCCGCTCCGCAAATGCTATTGGAGCAGATACACCCCTTACAGAGAAGCGCCTTGTTGCACCTAGCCGAAGAAGGGTTGATCGATGGCGAGCAGTTAGAGGCAATGATCGTTGCTCGGACGGACAAGGAGATTCCAGTAGCAATCCGGAAAGCAATGGTTGATCAAGGTGATGATGAACGAGAGCTTGTCGAGTTTCTTGCCACGATTGTTGCAGCGATTCCTTTGACTGGCCCACAAGGGTTGAAAAGTCGCACCAGCTTGTTGGAGCACAGATATGACCCGGTTTGAACCTGCCTTATGGTTACGCCGCTTCATTGTTTTCAAGGATGGTGAGATCGCTTATGACGAGACCTTTCATCTTGGCGTAAATGTCATCCGTTCAGAGGGGAACAGCAAGGGAAAATCCACAATTGCTGATTTAATATTTTTCGCTCTTGGCGGAGATTTTGCCGACTGGAAGGCGGAAGCAGGTTCTTGTACCAACACTATCGCCGAGGTTTTTATCAATGGTGGAGTGGTAACGCTAAAACGTGACATCACTGGAAAAAACCGTCAGCCTATGCTCATTCACTATGGTGATATGGAAAGCGCCCTTGCCACAGCAACGGATTGGAAGCGCTATCCCTATAACCGCGCGTCCGATAGGGAGAGCTATTCCCAGATTCTTTTTGATATGCTTGGGCTGCCGGAGGTTCCCGCCGAATTAAGCGGCAATATTACCATGCACCAGTGCTTGAGATTGATGTATGTGGACCAGCTAACGCCGGTATTCAAAATTTTTCGCATGGATGAGAAGGACTCAGCCATTCGGCGTCAAGCCGTTGGGGATTTGCTGTGTGGTGCGTTTGACCCGCGCATTTATCAGAACCAGTTGGAGCTTCGATTAAAGGAGCGACAGTACGAAGCCATCAATCAGCAACTTGAAGGCGCAAAGACCTTGCTTGCGACGGCAGAAGACTTCCCCACTCTTCAGATGATGGATCAACACATCCAGTCCGTTCTTGAGGAGCGGGGTCAAGTCGCGGGCGAGTTGGATGAATTGCGTGGAAAGCGACGTGGGGCTGATCCTTTTGATACCAAGGGGCAAGAGGCGATAGAAGCACTGAAACAACGGTTGGATGAAGCGAATGCTATTCTGACTGACAAAGATCAAGATATATCTGAACTACGTTATACGCTTCAAGATTCCGATGCGTTGATTGTGGAGATAGAGCGCAATCTCCGTTTTCTGGATCAAGGCAATACAGTACGCGAAACTTTTGGGCCACTTGCCTTTCATATCTGCCCGAGCTGTTTCGGTCCGGTGAAACAGAGTAGCGACCATGAGCATTGTCACTTATGTAAGGAGCCGCTCGAATCTGAACAGGACCGCACCCGCTATATGCGTATCCGCAATGAATTGAATCAGCAGATTCGGGAATCCAAGTATTTGCGGGAGGCCCGCGCCGTAGAACTAACTAAAACGTTAACGGATAGGAATAACTTGATCCGGGATAGAGACCAAGTGCGCATCGAATATCTCTCTTTGGCTCGGAACTACGTGAGCGATGTGGACACTCAAGTCGATACCTTGTCCTCTAAACTGGGTGCTCTGAACAACAAACTGACAGAGCTGGACAAACGCAAGGCTTTCGTCGCCAAGCTGCAGGGCCTGATCGACCATAAGCAGAGCCTGAACGATGATATTTCAGCCTTGAAGGAAGAGATCGAGGCACTTGAACGGAAAGCTTTGGCACGGCGGCAAGCAGCAAACACTGCAATTAGCCGCAAGATGCTCGAAATCTTGAGCTCGGATACGGAAACTGAGGAGTTCGAGGAGGTGACCAGCGCAACCATCGACTTCGAAGGTGATAATGTTTATCTGGAAGGCAAAACGAGTTTCTCTGCCAGCACGTTGAATGTCATCCGCAACGCCATGAGAGTGGCTATGTTCCAGGCATCCATAGAGGATCCCAAGTTTAATTTTCCGCGCTTTCTACTGATGGATAACATCGAGGATAAGGGGATGACGGAAGGCCGAAGTCAAAATTTTCAGCGTATGCTGGTTGATTTAAGCCGATCGTTGGAGAGAGAGCACCAAATCATTTTCACTACGTCCATGGTTGCCGATGATTTGGACATTCCTGAACTCACGATAGGTGAAAAGTTTACCGCCGAGAGAAAATCTCTGCGCACCCTCTGACGGATTGGGAAATAAAGGGGACGCGATACAAATTTAAGGAAATAAAGGGGACGCGATACAAATTTAACAGGAAATAAATAAAGAAATAAAGATAAAAATAAAGGGGACGCGATACAAATTTAATGTGCCGCCTTCCTCCTCACAAACCCCTTCTCCTTCAAACACTCCTCCAGCAGATCCGCTTTCATCACCACGGGTGCGGTCATGGGGCCGGAGCCGGTTTGGTAGCCTGGGTCGGCGTTGATGCTGGCGAGGCTGGCTTGGCGGTCGCACTCTTCATAGAGGCGTTTGGCGGTGGCTTCCGGCGCGCCGGGGAGAGTCCACTTCTCCCGCGCGCCGGAGCTGATGCATGCCGCCGCGAGGGGGAGGATCGCCGCGAGAACCATCGTCTTGCCGAACATCGAAAAAACTCCGTTTCACCCATCGGGTCGTGGGAACTGTCCCGTGCCGCATGATGCGGGACGCCATTCCCATCAAAGCTGGAAACCGGGGATTGCGCCCCTGGGCTCCCGCCTGCGCGGGAGCGACGATGAAAGGGCGCAGCCCTCAGCTTTTGTCCACCAGCCAGCCGAACATGAAGCCGCTGCCGCCGAAGATGAAGAAGGAGACGGCGACGCCGATCATCACGTCCATGTGGGTGGTGCTGAGGTGTCCGGTCTGATCCGGCGCCATCAGGTAATAGGTCCCCGCCGGAATCCAGATCAGCAGGGTCGCCATCAGGCCGATCAGGGTCAGTTTCTTGCGGTACATGCGTGTCTCCGTTTCGTTCGTCACGCCCGGACTTGATCCGGGCATCCAGTTTAGCTCCCCGGCGGGGCGCGCCAGTGAAGCCTCGGGTCAAGTCCGGGGGTGGCGGTTCCAAAGGGTTGCGTGCGTCGTGTCAATCATTCCGCCGCCTGTTCGGCATCCGCGTCCTTGCCGCCGTCCCCGTCGGGGACGATGGCGGCGAGCGCTTCGAACACCTGGCGGCGGTGGCGAAGTTCGCTGTCCAGCTGCTTCACCAATCGTGCGTAGTTTTCCGGGTTCTGGCGCTTGACCAGGCGGAAACGGTTTTCCACGTCGAGCAGATCGCTGAGCGGCCGGCTTCCCGCCTTGGCGTCCAGTTGCAGCGGGGCCTTGCCCTGTGCGCCCAGACGCGGATCGTAGCGGTACAACGGCCAATAGCCGGTGTCCACCGCCAAATTCTGGTGTTCCAGGCTGTCCTTGAGTTCATAGCCGTGTTCGCCGCAGGGCGAATAGGCGATGATCAGCGACGGGCCGTCGAAGGCTTCCGCCTCGTGAATGGCCTTGATGGCCTGCGCGTCCTTGGCCCCGATGCACACCGACGCGACATAGACATGGCCGTAGCTGATGGCCATCAGCCCCAAGTCCTTTTTCGGCAGCGCCTTGCCCGCGCTGGCGAACTTGGCCGCCGCCGCCAACGGCGTGGCCTTGGACTGCTGGCCGCCGGTGTTGGAATAGACTTCGGTGTCCATCACCAAGATGTTGACGTTGGCCCCCGACGCCAACACGTGGTCGACGCCGCCATAGCCGATGTCGTAGGCCCAGCCGTCGCCGCCGATGATCCACACGGACTTTTTCACCAGGTTGTCGACGATGCCTTCCAGGCGGCGCGCGTCCGGGCTTTGCAGGCTCGCCAATTTCTGGCGAAGCGTGTCCACGCGGGCGCGCTGGCGGATGATCCCGCCCTCGTCCGACATGTCGGCGTTCAGGATCTCGGCCGCGAAGTCCGCGCCCAATTCGCCCGACAGCCCTTGCAGGATGCCGCGCGCGATGGTCGTGCGCTCATCGATGCCGAGCCTGAGCCCCAGACCGAATTCGGCGTTGTCCTCGAACAGCGAATTGGCCCAGGTCGGACCGCGCCCATGGGCGTCGCAGCTGTACGGCGTGGTCGGCAGGTTGCCGCCATAGATCGACGAACAGCCGGTGGCGTTGGCGATCACCGTGCGGTCGCCGAACAATTGCGAGACCAGCTTGATGTACGGCGTTTCGCCGCAGCCCAGGCACGCACCGGAGAATTCGAACAGCGGCTTGGCGAACTGGCTCATCTTGACGTTGGAGCGCAGCAGCGTGCGGTCGGCTTCCGGCAGCCCTAAGAAGAAGTCCAGGTTGGCGGCCTCCTGCGCACGCAGCGGCGGTTGCGGCTGCATGACGAGGGACAGACGGCTGGGATCCTTCTTGTCCTTGCCGGGGCACACCATCACGCAGATGTTGCAGCCCGTGCAGTCCTCCGGCGCGACCTGCACGGAATAGAGCGCGTCGTCGCCGAATTCCTTGCCCTTGTATTTCATCGTCTTGAAGGTCGCGGGGGCGCCCTCGGCCGCGGCGGCGGGGAACGCCTTCACCCGGATGGCGGCGTGCGGGCAGACCAGCGCGCACTTGTTGCACTGGATACAGAGGTCTTCCTCCCACACCGGGATTTCCAGAGCCAGGTTGCGCTTTTCCCATTTCGCCGTGTCGGTGGGCCAGGTGCCGTCGATGGGAAACGCGCTGACCGGCAGCAGATCGCCCCTGCCCGCGATCATCGGGGCCATGACGTTGCGCACGATGTCGGGCGCGGCGGGCGACACCACGGGGGGCGTGTCGAACTCTGACGTGGCCTCGGCGGGGACGGAGACCTCTTCGAGGTGCGCCAACGCGCTGTCCACGGCGGCGTTGTTCATGTCGACGATCTTCTGGCCCTTGGAGCCGTAGGTCTTCTTGATCGCGTCCTTGATGTAGCCGATGGCCTTGCCGTGGTCCATGAAGTCGGACAGCTGGAAGAAGCAGGTCTGCATCACCGTGTTGATGCGCCGCCCCATGCCCGCCTCGGACGCCACGCGCGACGCGTCGATGACATAGACTTTCAGCTTCTTGTCGATGATCAGCTGCTGGTTGGTGCGCGACAGCTTGTCCCACACCTCGTCCTTGCCGTAGGGCGAGTTGAGCAGGAACGTGCCCCCATCGGCGGCGTGGCCGAGAACGTCCATCTTGTCCATCAGATGGAACTGGTGGCAGGCCACGAATTCGGCGCGGTGAATCAGGTAGCGCGAGCGGATGGGCTGGGGCGAAAAGCGCAGGTGCGAAATGGTCACCGCGCCGGCCTTCTTGGAATCGTAGACAAAATAGCCCTGTGCGTAGTTCGGGGTGTTTTCCGCGACGATCTTGATGGAATTCTTGTTCGCGCCCACCGTGCCGTCGGACCCGAGCCCGAAGAACAGCGCGCGGAACGTCCCTTCGTGGCCGAGCGAATTGCTCGACGCGTTCCAATCCAGAGACAGACCCGTGACGTCGTCGATGATGCCGACGGTGAAGGTGCGCTTGGGCTGGTCCTTGGACAGTTCGTCGAACACGGCCTTGGCCATGGTGGCGGTGAAGTCCTTGCTGGACAAGCCATAGCGCCCGCCGATCACCATGACGTTGCGGCCCGCGCGGTTGAGCGCGGCGATGACGTCCATGTACAGGGGCTCGCCCAGCGCGCCGGTTTCCTTGCAGCGGTCCAGGACCGCCACGGCCTTGACCGTGGCGGGCAGGGCGGCGGCGAACTTGGTCCAGTCGAACGGACGGAACAGGCGCACCTGCACCACGCCCACCTTTTCGCCGCCGGCGCACAGATGATCCACGGCTTCCTTCAGCGTGTCGCCGGCCGAACCCATGACGATCACCACGCGCTCCGCGTCCGGCGCGCCGTGGTATTCGTAAAGGCCGTAGCGCCGCCCGGTCAGCCCTGCAAACTGCTCCATGGCGGCTTCGACGTGACCGGCGATGGCGGCGCGGTGTTCGTTGGCGGCCTCGGTCATCTGGAAGAAGGTGTCGGGGTTCTGGCTGGATCCGCGCAGCACCGGCTTGTCGGGGCTCATGCCGTGATCGCGGTGCGCCTGGACCAGTTCGTCGGGCAGCATGGCGCGCAGCACGTCGTCTTCCAGCGCCTCGATCTTCGCCACTTCGTGCGAGGTGCGGAAGCCGTCGAAGAAATGCATGAACGGCGCGCGCGCCCGGAACGCCGCCCCCTGAGAGATGCAGGCGAAGTCGTGCGCTTCCTGGACGGACGCGCTGGACAGCATCGACATGCCGGTCTGGCGGCACGCCATCACGTCGGAATGGTCGCCGAAGATCGACAGCGCGTGCGTCGCCAAGGTGCGCGCCGCGACGTGCATGCAGAACGGCAGCAACTCGCCCGCAATCTTGTACAGATTCGGGATCATCAGCAAAAGGCCCTGCGACGACGTGAACGTGGTGGTCAGCGCCCCCACCTGCAGCGCGCCGTGGACCGCGCCCGCGGCCCCGGCCTCGGACTGCATCTCGACCACTTTGGGGACCTCGCCCCACACGTTTTTGTGGCCCTGGGCGGACCAGGCGTCGGAAAACTCGCCCATGGGCGACGACGGCGTGATCGGATAGATGGCGATGACTTCGTTCATGCGATGGGCCACGGAAGCGACGGCTTCGTTTCCATCGACGGCGATCATGCGGGATTTTGACATGGGTCGAATGCTCCGGGGATATGGCCCAGCGGGCCGGTAGCACGAGCGAAAATCTTACTGAACGATTCCCGGCGTGCCTAGCCCCCGTTGACGATAAATCGGCCCTATTTTGGCGGGAATTGGTTGGCGGATACGGTTTTCTGACCTATATCAAGACCTCTTTTGCAAATTCAGCCAGCACAAGGCCCGGAACGAACCCATGACCACGCCGCTTTTCGACCTCATTAGACACGAAATCGCCCACGACGGTCCCATCACCGTGGCGCGGTTCATGGAACTCGCGCTCGGCCATCCCGAGCACGGCTATTACATGACCCGAGATCCGTTCGGGCTGGAGGGCGATTTCATCACCTCCCCCGAAATCACCCAGATGTTCGGCGAAATGATCGGCCTGTGGTCGGTGGTGGTGTGGCAGTCCATGGGCCGCCCCGATCCGGTGAACGTGGTCGAACTGGGCCCGGGGCGCGGCACCTTGATGGGCGACGCGTTGCGCGCCGCCGAGGCGGACCCCGATTTCATGGACGCCCAGCGCCTGTGGCTGGTGGAAACCAGCCCGGTGCTGCGCGACGCGCAGAAAAAGAACCTGATGCAGACCATGCGCATGCCGGCCTGGCGCGACAGCTTCGCCGAAACGGGGCCGGGGCCGCTTTTGGTGATCGGCAACGAATTTTTCGACGCGCTGCCCATCCGCCAGTACGAAAAGACCGCCGAAGGCTGGCGCGAACGCCTGGTGGGCATGAACGCGGCGGGCGACGGTTTGGCATTCGTTTTGGCTCCCGGCGCGGCGGATGAAACCCTCATCCCCGAGACGTTGCGCGCCGAAGCCGAAGTCGGCGCGGTCTTCGAAGACCAATCCGCCTCCCGCGCGGTGATGACCGACATCGCCAAGCGCGTGGTCGAACACGGCGGCGCGGCGCTGTTCTTCGATTACGGTCATTTCGAGCACGGGCTGGGCGACACCTTGCAGGCGGTGAAGGACCATGAATACGCCGACGTCCTGGCCGAACCGGGGCAGGCGGATCTCACCGCGCACGTGGACTTCCAGCAACTGGCCGAGGCCGCGCGCGCGGCCGGGGCGGAGGTCCTGGGGCCGCTTCCCCAAGGCGCGTTCCTGGACCATCTGGGCCTGCGCCAGCGCGCCGACATGCTGATGATGCACGCCGACCCCGACGTGGTCCAAGTGATCGACGGGGCTTACAACCGGCTGACGGATCCCGATCAGATGGGCGTGCTGTTCAAGGTGATGGCGGTGACCCGGCCGGGGTTCGCCGTGCCGCCGTGGGGTGGCGGAGAGGGCTGATCACACCACCGTGACGCTGCCGACGGCCTCGGCGCGCGGCAAATCGGTGGCGCGCAGTTTCAATTGGAGGTCGGTCCCCCGCGTGACGTTGCTCACCGTCTGCGGACCCAGGGCATCCCAGTCCCCGTCGAGTTCGTCGCCCACCTGGGCGTCAACGCGGGACAGGAACGTGAGCTGCACGCACCGGTGGTCCGGCGTCTCCGCGATCAGAACGCCCAAGGGAATGTTGATGGCGATGATGACGCCGTTCATGGCGAAACCCCCTGTTGGATTCGACACCGTGACCGTATCACCGCGCGAACGCCGCGTAAACGGTCTGGGCGCTTTTGCCGGGATCAAAAATGCACTAAGGTCGGGCCCATGTTGACCGCCAAAACCCTCGACCGTCCAACGATCCGCCACGGATTCCTCACCCGCCTGGGCGGCGTGAGCGACGGCATCTACACCGCTCTCAATTGCGGGCCCGGATCCGCCGATGACGCCGCCGCCGTGCGGGAAAACCGCGCGCTGGCCGTGTCGCGAGCGGGGCTTGACGGCGCGCCCCTGGTGACGGTCCATCAAATTCATTCCGCCGCCGTCGCGCGGGTAACGTCCCCCTGGCCGCGCGAGGCCGCGCCCAAGGCCGACGCCCTGGTGACGGACCGGCCGGGACTGGCGCTGGGGATTCTCACCGCCGATTGCGCGCCGGTGCTGTTCGCCGCTCCGGACGCGGGCGTGGTGGGGGCGGCGCATGCGGGCTGGAAGGGCGCCGTGGGGGGCGTGTTGGAAGCCGCCGTCGAGGCCATGGCCGCACTTGGCGCGCGGCCGGATGGCGTGTTCGCCGCCGTGGGGCCGTGCATCCATCAACCGTCCTACGAAGTGGGCGCGGACCTGCGCGACGGCGTGCTGACCGTGTCGCCCTGGGCGGAGGACGCCTTCGTGCCGTCCGGCCGGCCGGGGCATTTCCGGTTCGATCTGCCCGGCTATGTACGCCGCAGGCTGGGGGCCCTGGGGCTCGCCGGGGTCGAGGTGGCGGACGCCGACACCTACGCCGACGAGGCCCGTTTCTTCAGCTACCGCCGCGCCACCCATCGGGGCGAGCCCGATTACGGGCGACAGATTTCCGTCATCGGCATGGTGTGATGCGCGCCGTCTTGTCCATCCTGGGGGTTGCGGTTGCGTTGGCGGGGTGCGCGGACGCGCCCCTGAAGCGCACCACCCGGTGGGACGCCTACTACGCCAGCGCCGCCGCGCCGCGTCCCGCCATCCGCGTCACCCCGCCCGAAGGCACCACCGTGCCCATGGCCAAGCTGATCGCCGAATACGTGACGGATTATCTGAAAAAGGAAGACATCGCGGCAAGCGTGGGGGATGGCGGAACCGGCGCGGGGAAACACTACCTGCTGAACGGGCGCGCGGCCCTGTTGGCCCCGGACGAAACGGGCCGGCGCAAGCGGGTGATGACGTGGATGCTGTCCGACGCCCAGGGCCGGGTGATCTCCAGCCACACCCTGGCCGTCGACGGGACCGAGGCGCAATGGGATTACGGAGACGCCCAGGTGTTGACGTCCATCGGGCTCAACACCGCCGCGCCGGTGGCGCGTTTGGTGCGCGCCGAAGTGGGGACCAAGGTTCCCGTGGACCCGACCAGCCGGGGCCTGTTGCTGGACCCGATCACGGGGCTCGACGCGGCCGCGGCAGGTCCCGTCGCCGACGCCCTGGCCGAGGCGCTGCGCGGCACCGATCTGTTGGTGACCGGGGATCCGCGCCAGGCGACCTATCGCCTTGCCGGCGACGTTCTGCTTACGCCCGGAGGAGACGGGTTCGACGACGTGCGCATCGTGTGGCGGGTGCTCACCATGGACCGCGCGGAAATCGGCCATGCGGTCCAGGAAAACCGCATGGTTTCCGGGGCGGGGCCGGAGTTGTGGGCGCGGGCCGCCCCAGCCATCGGTGAAGCCGCGGCCGTGGGGCTGGAGCACGTCTTCGGCCTGCGTTCGGGTCCGCCGCCGGGCGCGCCGGAACGCAACATGGGCGAGCCGCCACCCATCACCCTGCCGGGCCAGCCGGGCCGCGCCCTTCCGCCGCCGCAATAAGACGGAAAAAACACGCCGTTTTGGCCGCTTTGAGCGTTTACAGACGGACGCCGTCTTGGTATGTTCCGCCGCGCTCGGCCCCTGCGTGGAACGTGGGGGTCGCGTATTGGTTTTTTGAGCGGATGCGCGCCGGACGGAGTCCGTCGCGTGGAACACGGGGCCTTCGGGCCAGGGTTGGACCGGGTTTATTCGATGAAGATCGTCGCAGGCAACAGCAATCCCTTGCTGGCGGAATCCGTTTCCGAACAGTTGGGCATTCCGCTCGCCCACGGCACCATCCGCCGGTTCTCCGACATGGAAGTGTTCGTCGAGATCCAGGAAAACGTGCGCGGCGAGGACGTGTTCGTGATCCAGTCCACGTCCTATCCGGTGAACGACAACCTGATGGAACTGCTGGTGGTGATTGACGCGTTGCGCCGCGGTTCGGCCCGGCGCATCACGGCGGTGATGCCGTATTTCGGTTACGCCCGCCAGGACCGCAAGCCCGCCCCCCGCACGCCGATTTCCGCCAAGCTGGTGGCCAACATGATCACCGCCGCCGGGGCCGACCGGGTGCTGACCATGGATCTCCACGCCGGTCAGATCCAGGGCTTCTTCGACATTCCGGTGGACAATCTCTACGCCGCGCCGATCTTCGCGCGCGACGTCAAGCACCGGCTTCCCGGCGAGAACAACATCACCGTGGTCTCCCCCGACGTGGGCGGCGTGGTGCGCGCCCGCGCGGTGGCGAAGCGGCTGGACGCGGATCTCGCGATCATCGACAAGCGCCGCGAACGCGCCGGCGTGTCGGAAGTCATGAACATCATCGGCGACGTCGAAGGGCGGCGCTGCATCCTGATCGACGATATCGTCGATTCCGGCGGCACGCTGTGCAACGCCGCCGTGGCCTTGATGAAGAACGGAGCCCAGGAAGTCTACGCCTACATCACCCACGGCGTTTTGTCGGGCGGCGCGGTGTCGCGCATCGTCGATTCGCCGCTGAAGAAACTGATCGTCACCAACTCCATCGCCGCGACCGAGGCGGTGAAGGCGGCGGAGAACATCGAACAGTTGAGCATTGCGCCGCTGCTGGCCGAGGCCATCCAGCGCATCAGCACGGAAACGTCCGTGTCGTCGCTGTTCGACTGAGGATTTTAAGGAATTCCCGGCACGAGCCGGGTGTTGGAGGGCGTTCGCACCCCTGGAGGCGAACGCCGATTTTGAAAAGGAGAAGCCAAATGGCTACTTTCACTCTCAACGCTGAAAAGCGTGAGCGGGCAGGTAAGGGGGCAGCCCGCGCGACCCGCCGTGCGGGGCGCGTGCCTGCCGTCGTCTATGGGGACAACAAGGAACCGATCATGATCTCGGTCGTTCCCCTGGAACTCAAGAAGCTGATTCAGACCGGCGGGTTCTTCTCGCACCTGGTCGAGATCAATGTCGACGGCAAGGGCCACCGCGTCATCGCGCGCGACATCCAGCTGGATCCGGTCACCGACCGCCCGATCCACGTGGACTTCATGCGCGTCTCCAAGGGCCACACCATCGCGGTCAACATCCCGTTGCACTTCATCAACGAACTGGCGGCCCCGGGCATCAAGCGCGGCGGCGTTCTGAACGCGGTGCGCCACGAGGTCGAACTGAACGTGGACCCGGACAACATCCCGGAATTCATCGAGATCGACCTGACCGGCCTCGACATCAACGATTCCGTCCACATCAGCAACGTCAAGCTGCCGGCCGGATCGGCCCCGACCATCACGGACCGCGACTTCACCATCGCGACCATCGCCGCGCCGTCGGGCATGAAGGCCGAAGCCGCGCAAGAGGGCGAAGAAGAGGGCGGCGAGGAGTAATCCTCACCGCATCACGCGATGTGGCTTGTGGTGGGTCTTGGCAATCCCGGTGGGAAATACGCCAACAACCGCCACAACATCGGGTTCATGGCGGCGGACGAGATCGTCCGCCGCCATTCCTTTGGTCCCTTTCGTTCCAAGTTTCTGGGCGAGATCGCCGAGGGAACGGTGGGCGGCGAAAAGGTCCTGGTGTTGAAGCCGATGACGTTCATGAACGACTCCGGCCGTTCCGTGAAGGAGGCCGCGACCTTCTACAAGATCGCGCCCGAGGACATCGTCGTGCTGCATGACGAACTGGACCTCGCGCCCGGCAAGATGCGGGTCAAGCGCGGCGGCGGGCACGCGGGCCACAACGGGCTGCGTTCCATCCACCAGCACATGGGGCCGGATTACGTGCGGGTGCGTCTCGGCATCGGGCACCCCGGCGACAAGGACCGGGTGACCGGCCACGTGCTGAAAGACTTCGCCAAGGCGGACCAGGATTGGCTGGTTCCCCTGCTGGACGCGGTGGCGGACAACATCGATCTGGTCATGGCCGGGAAGGACCCCGACTTCATGACCCGGGTGGCGCAGGTGGTGAGCCCGCCCCGCTCTTCGAACAACAAAAAGGAAAACGACTGATGGGTTTCAAGTGCGGCATCGTGGGGCTGCCCAACGTGGGCAAGTCGACCCTGTTCAACGCGTTGACGGCGACGGCGGCGGCGGAAGCCGCGAACTTCCCGTTCTGCACCATTGAACCCAACGTGGGCCGGGTGGGCGTGCCGGACCCGCGCCTCGACACCATCGCCAAGATCGGCAAGTCGGCCAAGATCGTGCCGACCCAGCTGGAATTCGTCGACATCGCCGGTCTGGTGCGCGGCGCGTCGAAGGGTGAAGGGCTGGGCAACCAGTTCCTCGCCAACATCCGCGAGACCGACGCCATCATCAAGGTGGTGCGCTGCTTCGTCGACGACAACGTCACCCACGTGGACGGCGAGGTCGATCCGCTGCGCGACGCCGAAACCATCGAAACGGAACTGATGCTGGCCGACATGGAAAGCCTGGAAAAGCGCCAGGCCAACCTGGTGAAAAAGGCGCGCGGCAACGACAAGGACGCGCAGCAGACGCTGGAGCTGGTGGAGCGCACCTTGAAGGTTCTGGAAGCCGGCAAGCCGGCGCGCAACACGGAGATCGCCGAGGACGAAAAGAAGGCGTTCAAGATGCTACAGCTCCTGACGTCCAAGCCCATCCTCTACGTCTGCAACGTGGACGAGGATTCGGCGGCCACCGGCAACGCGCTGTCGGACAAGGTCGCCGAAATGGCCGCCGCCCAGGGCGCGAAGTCGGTGGTGATTTCCGCCAAGATCGAGGAAGAGGTCAGCCAGCTCGACGCCGACGACGAAAAGCAGGAATTCCTGGAAACCCTGGGGCTGGAAGAAACCGGCCTGGCGCGCGTGATCCGCGCGGGCTATGAACTTCTGAACCTGATCACGTTTTTCACCGTCGGACCCAAGGAAGCGCGCGCCTGGACCGTGCGCAAAGGGGCCAAGGCTCCCGAGGCCGCGGGGGCCATCCACACCGACTTCGAGCGCGGCTTCATCAAGGCCGAAACCATCGCCTACGACGACTTCGTCGGCCTGGGCGGCGAACAGGCCTGCAAGGACGCCGGAAAAATGCGCCAGGAAGGCAAGGAATACGTCGTCCACGACGGCGACATCATGCTGTTCCGCTTCAACGTGTGAGGCCCTCTGCAAATAGGTGCGCTGCCCCCGTACGTTCCAGTCAGACAATCCGCCAATGCGGCGGACAAATCTTCGGCTGGATCAAGACCGCCAGCAATCCGGTCCATATCCGGAAACGGCCGACCAACACCGGATCATCCGTGTCCGTCCGGTTAACCCGCCCTTTTCCCACCGTGAGGCTTGGCGGTAGTGT